>DASSGT010000437.1:0-7418 GCA_035693345.1 Puia sp.
GCCGAAGAGTCATTCAGCGTTTCTTTCAACTGCATTCATTTTCAGTTCAGCCATCCTTTCCAAAAAAAGGACGAGCCATATAATTTATATAGTCTGAAAGGAACAAGGTTAACCGACTATAGTATTGATTACGGTTACACATTCAGAAATCTGCATTTGTTTGGAGAATGGGCCATGGACCAGTGGTCCCATGCAGCAATTATTCAGGGTGCGTTGATCAGTCTGGGCGACAATATCAGTATGAGTTTTCTTTATCGTAATATATCTGCTGCCTTTCAATCGCTCTTTAGCAATGCGTTTACTGAAAACAGCGTGCCCAATAATGAAAAAGGATTTTATTCAGGCATTTCCGTTCGCCCCATTACGGGTTTGCAATGTGACTTCTATTATGACATATATACTTTTCCCTGGCTGAAATATCAGGTAGATGCGCCTTCATCGGGTAGAGATTTCCTTTTTCAGGCTTTCTATCAGCCAAATAAATCCTGGAATCTGAATGTCTTGTATAAAAATGAAATGAAAACCATGAATACAACTGTGTCGGGTTCATTTACTCACGGGCTGGTGTCACCAGTAAAACAGAGATGGCGGATTGCAACAGATTATATATTCAGTCGCGCCTGGAGTTTTAACAGCCGTTTGGAATTCGCAGGGATTCAGCAGAACGGGTTTCCAACCCGCCATGGATATCTGGGTTTGACCGGATTCAGTTACCGGAAATCAGGGTTTTCGGCCAGTATAGCAACGGCAGTTTTTGAAACGGATGATTATGATACAAGGATTTATGCCTATGAACCGGACCTGCTCTACCGTTTTTCCCTGCCATCCTTTTTTGGAAGGGGTATACATTATTATATTAATATACATCAGGATTTTAGCCGCCTGATGGGCAGGGGCCCGCGACGTTTTAGAATTTCGGGCTGGTTGAAATGGGGACAGACTTTTTATCCGGGAGCAATGTCCATCGGAACTGGACTGGATGAGATTCCGGGAAACCGGAAATCGGAAATCAGGGCGGAGGTACTGATTCAGTGGCAATAGGAATTCCAATTATGAAAGGGGTATCTTATTTTTGCCGAAATCATTACCGATGCCGGATCAGCCCAATAATCAGTTAAACATCGAAATCAGCGAAGAAGTAGCAGAAGGTGAATATGCCAACCTGGCCATCATAACCCATTCACACGCAGAATTCGTGATTGATTTTGTAAATGTTATGCCCGGCACCCCCAAAAGCAAGGTTAAATCGCGGATTATTTTTACTCCCCAGCATGCGAAACGATTTATGAAGGCGCTCACAGAGAACATTCTTCGTTTTGAAGGAACCAATGGTAAGATCCAGGATCTGGAGGAAGTGACGCTTCCCATGAATTTTGGTGGTCCTACCGCCCAGGCATAGCCCTGAAAATCTTGCTCAGCATCAATATATTTATTTTAATTAATGCATTTCCGCCCCTTTAAATGACGGAATTGTGGCATTTCTCTTCCGGAATGCATAGATATTTTTTTTTAATATGCATTAGCTGCTCATTTGAAAATCGAAGTTTGACCACCTATTAATTAATTATTATTTAATAAAACGACATTTAATTGTTAATTATTCAATGTGTTCATGGAACTCTTCGAAAGCATTAATATCACCCTTTTTGAGTCTAAACAGGGTGATTTTTGAAATATATTTTTTTATTCATTTATAAAACGCTAATAAATACCATTTTACATTAAAAATAAATATTGACGGCTTTTGCAGCGTTGCAGCGATTATGATTTTGATATTGTCTAATTGTGAAGAGGGGGATATTTAACATTTTTTTTTGTTGGATATAAAACTTCCCTATTTTGCACGATCTAAATTCAAAATTCACAGTCACATGAGAAAATTTCTATCACTGTTAGCGGTGCTAGTGCTTTTGGGCCCATTAGCATTTTCGCAAACCAAAGTAATTACCGGAAAGGTGACAGATCAAGCGGGACAAGCGGTTCCATTTGCGACGATCCGGGTAAAAGGGACCAAAGTCGGAACGAGCGCAGACGCTGAGGGGTACTATTCAATTAAAGCAAATCCTTCTCAAACACTCATTATTTCAGGAACAGGCATTACTTCAAAAGAAGTTCCTGTGGGTAGTGAAACCACGTTGAACATCGCGGTTCAACATCAGACAACCAGTTTATCAGAAGTAGTTGTTACTTCCCTGGGTATTCAGAGGCAGAGTAAAGAGCTGGGTTATGCAACCGCAAAAATCAACACGAGTGAACTGACTCAGGCCAAGGTTGTAAATGTGGCTACCGGTTTGGCTGGTAAAGTCTCCGGTTTACAGATCAACCTGGTGAACAACGGGGTAAAACCTGATGTTCGTGTTACTTTACGCGGTAACCGTTCCATTCTGGGTAATAATGAAGCACTGCTGGTTTTTGACGGTATTCAATTACCGGTCACTTATCTGGGACTTTTTAATCCGGATGATGTGGCCAATGTAACCGTGCTGAAAGGTGCTTCGGCATCAGCCCTTTACGGTTCTGCGGCTTCCAACGGTGTATTGATCGTAACAACCCGCAAGGGAAAACCAAAACCACAGATTACGGTAAGCAGTACGGTGAATTTTGAATCCATTGCTTATCTGCCAAAATTCCAGAACACTTTTGGACCCTATGGTGGTGAAGGCAATCAGAATCCGCTTTCAGCGAACCCTTTTGCGGGTGTTGTTGGAATAGGGGATAATCCCTTTACCGTTTATGTTCCGTATGAAAACCAGAACTACGGTCCAAGGTATAACGGACAGAAAGTTCCCATCGGAGCACCCATCCGTGTTTATAATTCAGACAATACAGCATATACTATTCAACAGGATTCCATTAATTACAGTGCTGTACCGAACGCAAAATCTTCATTTTTTAATACAGGGATCCAAACACAGAATGGTGTGACTTATGCGGTCGGTGATGACAAGAGTAATTTCTATATGTCTTTCCAGGATGTGTTATCCCATGGCATTATACCAAATGATGTGGACAGGAGAGACAACTTTCATTTTAACGGTTCACATTCAACAGGCATATTTACGGCCAGCTACAGCCTGAACTATACCATTTCAAATTATAGCGCTACGGCACTGGACCAAACGCCATTCAGATGGGGAACTTTGCCGGGTACGATTGCTATCGGAAGTTTTGGTGCAAATACTGGGGGATCTTATTTCCAGAACAGGCCACTGTACTGGAACATCATCAACCAGCCGGCCAATATCAACTTCCAGAATTACAAGAACTGGCAGACTGATCCATTTGCTAATCCTAACGGTTATTTCAATGCTTATTATGGTAACCCATGGTGGCAGATTGATCAGTCAAGGACAAACGAAAAACAAACAGACCTTTTGGGTACTTTAAACCTGAATCTGAAAGCAACCAGCTGGCTGGACTTTGATTACAGGGTGAGCATCGCAAGAGATGATTACAATAACCAGTATACCCAGGCCGGATTTACATTCGCACCGTGGGCAATAGCCGATACGCTGGGTTCAGGAAATATTCCTTCCAGTGTAAAAGCATTTGCTCCTACTTCCGGATTTGCAAGCAGCTATAATCAGACAATCAATAGTGAGCTACTCATTGAAGGCACCAAGACTTTTGGTGATTTCAATACTAAGCTGATCGTCGGTGGACAGGTAATAGCCAATGATGCACGTCTGATGAGTATGTCGGCCAACGCGCTGGTAATACCTAATTTTTACAATATCAGTAACCGTCTGGGTAACGCAACCGTGGGACAGAGTTTAATTCAACAACGTGTGATCGGAGCATTTGGTGACCTGACCATCGGATACAAGAATTTCCTGTATTTACACGGATCTTTGCGTAACGACTGGAACTCTTTACTTTCTCCTGACAACCGTTCTTATTTATATCCTGCTGTTGATGCGGCCTTCGTATTTACAGAAGGTATTGCTTCATTGCAAAACAGCAAATTCCTAAGCTTTGGTAAGTTACGTGCAGCGATCAGTAGAACTGCGCAGGTAAGTATCAATCCTTACTCATTACAGAGCACCTTTGACCCAGGTAATGGATTTCCTTTTGGTGGTGTAGCTGGTTATACTGTTGACCCGCAATTCGCAAACCCAAACATCAAACCTGAAATCAGTGAAGATGTTGAAATCGGACTTGATCTCGGTTTCCTGAATAATCGGATCAATTTTTCTGCAGCGGTTTACAATACAAATACAAACAACCAAACCATTCCCATTACTATTTCTGCTGCGACAGGATATGTTCAGGCCTTTGTTAACTCAGGTGAAATGCAGAACCAGGGTGTTGAACTGGATCTGAGATTTACACCTCTTTTAAAAACTGAAAGCGGTTTCCGCTGGGATGTTGGGGCAAATTTTGCGTACAACAAGAATACGGTTAAGTCCCTCGGATATGGTTTAAATCAGGTAACCATTGTGAATCCTTTCGCTACTGAAAATCAGATTCCAAATACAACTGTGGCAGCCGTTGGAAAAGCCTACGGACAATTACAGACCACCGACTGGAACAGAGACCCGGCTACCCACCAGATAATTGTGGACCCTGTAACCGGCAATCCTTCGTTGAACGCCACACCTCAATTATTCGGAACAACTGTTCCGCCAACCAAAATAGGTGTAACTACGTCTGTCAGCTATAAAGGATTTACTTTAAATGCGGTGGCAGATGGCCGTTTCGGAGCCGTGCTCTTTAATGGTATCGGACCAGCCCTTGATTTTACCGGTGTATCTGCGTATTCGGCATCCAGCGGCCGTCAGCCGTTCATCATGCCTAACAGCGTTATTTCAGACGGAAATGGCAAATACATTCCGAATACAAGTGTTACAACTGGTAAACCAAATGCTGCACAAAATGCATTCTGGGCATCTACCTGGCCATCAGGCGGAGCCAACTATGTGAACAGTGCTGATTTCTGGAAATTAAGAGAACTTTCTCTGACTTATAATTTCCCTGCAAAAATGCTGGCACCTCTGAAATATGTAAACGGGGCAACCATTGGTTTTGTGGCCAGAAATCTGATTACCATCCGTGCGCATGACAATGTATGGGCTGACCCTGAATTTGCAAACACCAATGGAAATGCAACAGGAAATACTGACGTCAATCAGCTACCACCAACTAAATTTTTAGGTTTCAATGTCACATTAACCTTCTAACCTAAATCTTTATATCTAAAATCGTTTGGAAATGAAAAAATTATCAGTATTAAGTGCAATCATTATAGCAGGTATCAGCTTGTCGGGCTGCGGCAAGAGTTACCTCGATATCAATTCGCCAAACCCCAACTCTGCGACAAGTGCGACACCAGAATTGGTTTTACCGAATGCATTGACAGTAACCGCCAGCGGACAGGTGGCCAATGTGGCACTCGCTCCTACACTTTACCTGAGTGGATGGATGGGTTACTGGGCGCCCAGTGGAAGTTATGCTCCGAGCAATACGGATGTGGCTTCTTATTATTCGACCACACAGACCCCCAATATATTGTGGATCCAGTCTTACAGAAATCTCGAAGACTACTATTATGTGGAAACTTCAGCAAAAACACAACAGAAGCCATTTTTTGTGGCTGCTGCGAAAGCTATGAAATCCCTTGTTTTCGCTCAATTAGTGGATGTGTTTAATAATGTTCCCTATAGCCAGGCATTTCAGGGAACTCTGGTCATTAATCCGAAATATGACGATGCTCAGACCATCTATGAAGATTTATCAAACCAGCTGGATACTGCTGCCACTTTAATGGCATCACCAGCCGCCGTTATCTCTGGTGCTGACTTAACAGCTGATGTAATGTTTGGTGGTGACAATGCAGCGTGGATCGCTTTTGCTAATACACTGAGACTACGTCTGCTGATTCGCCAGACGCAGATGAACGGCCGCGGTTCTTATATCTCCGGTGAAATCGCCAAGATTACCGCAAACGGAGGCGGTTTTTTAGATGTGGATGCAACTGTTAATCCCGGATACGCTAACAACGATCAGCAGCAAAATCCGTTCTGGGGCTATTTCGTAACCCTCACCGGTACGCCTACCAGTGGCGGACAGGCAGATTATTACAGAGCTTCGGCATATGCAATCAACACACTGACATCATACAATGATCCGCGTTTAACATTTATATATTCCCCGAATGGTTCTGGTGATTATGTTGGAAATGTTTTGGGAAGTCAGAGCAATATTCCCGGTGCAGGTACCTCTTCTATGGGACCAGGTCTGCTTAAGTCTGTCGGCCAAAATGCAGTGATCCTCAGTGCAGCCGAAAGTCATTTTCTGCAGGCTGAAGCAATCGTGAGAGGATATCTGCCAGGAGGAACAGCAGCAGCTAAAGCTCAATATAAAGCCGGAGTGCAGGCATCATTCGATTATCTTGGAGCCGGAAGTGACTCTGCTTATGTGAATCAGTCAAATCCGAATACGAATTTTGATCTCGCAACGACAACTGATGCTCAAATAGCCCTGATCATTCGTCAGAAATGGATTGCTGAAGATGGAGTAACGCCAATTGAAGCCTATGATGACTATCGCAGATTACATTTACCATCCGATATTCCCATTTCAATTTCTCCTTATAAATCACCATCTACTGCGCAGGTTCCTGTGAGGTATCTGTATCCGGTGAGTGAGTATACAACGAATACGGCGAATGTAAATGCCCAGGGAAACATTGATTATTATACATCAAAAGTATTCTGGAACCAATAATCGCAATCATGGAGAATTATCATTTTAAAAAAATCAGCGGCATGAAAAGAAATAATTTAATAGCAATTTTTAAACTTGGTCTTCTGGCCTGGTTGGTGGTTATCGTTGGATCCTCTTGCGTTAAGAGCGTTTCAGGCAGAACCGATTTTGAAAGCCTGCAACCAACGGTGCTAATATCTGAAGGTGGATTGCAGAATTTTGGTATAAATGCCATTTTGTTTCCGCCAACGGACGATGCAGATACAACATACTTTCATTTGAATTATGCAGCAACGAGTGTTGCACCACAGGACGAGGTTATTACCATTGCGATTGATCCTGCGGCGATGGACGCTTATAATGCTGCAAATGGATCGGATTATACTTTATTTCCTGACAGCATTTTCTCTTTTACAACGACTTCGGTAAAAATTCCAAAGGGTAATAATTACTCCGCCGGAGTACCCTTAATCATGTTTCCTTCGAAAATTAATTTATTAAAGGATTACATGTTACCAATTTCAATTACTGCCGGCCCGGCAGGCGCCACCGTCGCATCGAACCATAAGACCATTTATTATCACCTGATTGGTAATCCAATAGCAGGACTTTATAATTGGGATTGGTACAGGTGGAATGGTACACTTCCGGTTGGACCAAATACGGGGGGAACGCCAGCGCTGGGTGGCTCAGCTGTACTTGCTCCGATTTCG
>DASSGT010000438.1:0-2461 GCA_035693345.1 Puia sp.
CAAAGGCGGCGGTGGAAATGAAGATGGTTCTCTGGATCCCGAAGCGCTCAGACATGCTATACTGGATTATAAAGTAGGGTCTATTTTAAACACCACTGCCCATGCACTCTCTGTTGAAAAATGGAGAGCCGTTCAAACAGAAATCCAGGACGAAGCAAAAAAGTCCCGATTAAAGATTCCGGTGATCTATGGTCTTGATGGAATGCACGGACAAACATATACACTGAATTCTACTTTATTTCCGCAGAATATTGCCATGGCCGCAACCCGCAACCCCGACCTGGTGGCAATGGCAGCGCATATCACGGCGAATGACCTGCGCGCATCCGGTGTTCGCTGGGAATTCGCGCCGGTATTGGATTGCGGGCGACAGCCCCTCTGGTCGAGATTCCCTGAAACATTCGGTGAAGACGTATATATCGGCAAGACCATGGGTGCAACTGCGGTCCGCGCTTACCAGGCCGACGGATTAACCAACCCGACAGGCGTAGCTGCCTGTATGAAACACTATCTCGCTTATTCTGCACCACGTTCCGGTAAGGATCGCAGTCCGGCTTATATACCCGAAATTGAACTGCGTGAATATTTTCTTCCGCAGTTCCGCGAGGCGATCAGGGCAGGTGCGGCCACCATCATGATCAATTCAGGTGAGATCAACGGAGTACCCGTTCACGCCAGTAAATATTTGCTCAACGATGTTTTAAGAACCGAGATGGGTTTCCAGGGTGTTATTGTGACTGACTGGGAAGATATAATCCGGCTGCACACCCGCCACCTGGTTGCCAACAGTCCGCGACAAGCGGTGGCAATGGCTATTAATGCAGGTATTGATATGAGTATGGTGCCGCTGGATTATTCCTTTTATGATTTATTAAAAGAAGCGGTGCAGAAAAATGAAGTCCCCATAAGCCGTATCAATGATGCTGTAAAACGGATTCTGCTATTGAAATACAGCCTGGGTCTTTTTGACAATCCTTATCCGGAACCGGCATCACTTGCAAATTTCGGAAGACCGGAATATCAACAGGCTGCTCTGCAGGCAGCCCAGGAAGCCATGACACTGCTGAAAAATCAGAATAACATTCTCCCTCTTTCAAAAGATAAAAAGATATTGGTTGCCGGCCCTTCAGCCAGTAGTATCGCACCGCTGAATGGTGCCTGGTCATATACCTGGCAGGGAAATCAGGAACAATGGTATCCGGCAGACAGTAAAACCATCGGACAAACCATCGCAGAAAAAACTGGCGGAAAAGCAAGTGTCCTGAGCACAAAAGGATTTGACAATTCACAGAACTTTGATACAGCAAGATTAAAATCAGCTGCGCAGGATGCGGATGTTATCGTATTATGTCTGGGAGAAAATGCCTATGCCGAGAGTCCGGGAAATATTCGTGACCTGGCCTTACCTGAAAATCAGTTAGCCCTGGCGAGAACTGCTGCTGCGACAGGCAAACCCGTGATCCTGGTTCTAACAGAAGGCCGGCCAAGATTAATAACATCCATCGAACCCTCCATGAGTGGGATCCTGATGGCTTACTGGTCAGGAAAGAAAACAGCCGAAGCAATCGCCGATGTTTTGTTTGGTGATTATAATCCCGCCGGAATTCTCCCTTATTCTTATCCGCGGTATTCGGGCGAAATCGTATTGTACGACCGGAAACACACTGAAGATGTACGTGAAATTTTCAATTCAGACATGACCTGGGACGGATACAATCCCCTCTTCCCATTTGGATGGGGTTTGAGTTATACCCAGTTTACCTATGGACCCATCAGCCTCAGTTCGTCAATGTTAAAAGCGTCGGGCAGTCTGACGGTCACGATCCCTGTTACAAATGCCGGAGCAAGAGAGGGTAAACACACGGTTGAACTGTACAGTCACCAGCAATATGCAAGCATCACACCCAATATGCAACGGTTACGGGCATTTAAGAAAATCGATTTGAAGGCCGGTGAAACACAAACCGTGTCGTTTACAATTACGCCTGCTGATCTGGCTTTTGTAAATGCCGAATTGAAAACCGTAACGGAAGCCGGAAATTTTGATCTGATGATCGGAAAACAGAAAGTCAGCTTCAGCTATCAGCCCTGAATGGGCGATCTTTATACTATTAAATGATGCATGAACCGGACAATAATCATAACGATTTCAATTCTTTTTGTGATTCTTTCCGGAACACCTCTTCTGTACGGACAATCTGACTCAATAAAAAAACAGGTTCCGGGTAATAAAAAAGTGCCCGATTCCGAGAAAAATCAGATCCTCACTCGTCATTCGGATGAATATTGGGCCATCAAAGCAGATCAGATGGCAGATTCCATACGTCTCCTGCAATTGAAGTATGAACTACTGAAACTGGGTGCAAACGACGATGAAAAAAAGCAGTCCATTGATACCAACATCTACCAGATTAAAATAAAGGATTCTATCCGTAAGGTTCTGCAGAGGTTAAAAGTCGAT
>DASSGT010000439.1:0-3090 GCA_035693345.1 Puia sp.
TTTATTAAAGAAGCTGAACAGAAAGGAAAACAGTTTTCCGGGTATTGTCGGATATGAGGATTCGGTTGTTCCGGATACGGAAAGAGCCCTGCTCTCTCGCCACAATATTTTATTTCTTGGACTTCGGGGTCAGGCGAAGACGAGAATGGCGCGTCAGATGATCAACCTGCTGGATGAATATATTCCATTCGTAACCGGTAGTGAGATCAACGATGATCCGTTTGCTCCCATTTCAAAATTTTCGAGAGAGCTCATCAGGAAAAACGGTGATGATACACCTATATCCTGGCTCAACCGTAATGATCGTTATAGCGAAAAACTGGCCACGCCAGACGTCAGTGTCGCCGATCTGATTGGTGATATCGATCCCATCAAGGCGGCCAATATGCGCCTGAATTTTGCAGATGAAGAAGTGATCCATTTCGGCATCATTCCAAAGAGTAACCGCGGCATTTTTGTCATCAATGAAATTCCGGATCTTCAGGCCCGTATACAGGTATCACTTTTTAATATCCTGGAAGAAGGAGATATTCAGATCCGGGGATTCAAGCTGCGCATGCCGCTGGATATCTTATTCGTGTTCACAGCCAATCCGGAAGACTATACAAATCGCGGCTCCATCGTAACACCATTAAAAGATCGCATAGAAAGCCAGATACTCACGCATTATCCCAAAAGCATCGATCATGCTTTGCTGATAACAGAACAGGAAGCCGACATTACGGATGATCAGAAAGTGCGGGTGAAAGTCAGTGATATGGTCAAACGCATTATTGAACAGGTGGCTTTTGAAGCAAGGATCAGCGAGTTCGTTGATAAGAAAAGCGGAGTATCCGCCAGACTTACGATCGCAGCTTATGAAAATGCCATCAGTGCTGCAGAGAGAAGGGCGCTGTTGAATAATGAAAAAGAAACACAGGTATGGATGAGTGATTTGGTGGGTATCATTCCTTCTATCACAGGCAAAATTGAACTCGTGTACGAAGGAGAACAGGAAGGTCCTTACCAGGTGGCGTTTAATCTGCTCGAAAAAGCATTCCGCTCCCAGTTCGTCAACTATTTCCCAAATCCCGAACTATTCAAAAAAAGAAAGGGTGGAGAAGAAAATCCCTATAAGCCCATCACAGGCTGGTTTGATAAAGGCAATCACCTGGATATATTCTTCAATTCCAGGGACGATGATAAAATACGGCTGCTATACAAAGTGGATGGTCTGCATTCCTTTGTAAAAAAACATTTCAGGAACGCCAGCGAAAAGGAAATGGCACTTTTAATGGAATTCGTATTACACGGGCTCTCCTCTTATAGCATGATCAGCAAAAAAGTGGTGGAAGGGAAGATTGAGTTTAAAGACCTGATCGGCTCCATGATGAACATGACGCCGGATTCTAGTTATGGGGCGGAGGAAGAAGACTTTGGGTAGTTGTTAGTTGTTAGTTGTTAGTTTTTGATTTTAACGTTTTGATGATCGATGTGATTATTTTAATAATTTCCACCGCGTCTTTTTGAATACTTTCATATTGTTCCAACATTAAATAATTTGTGTCTTTCAAGAGATCAAGCCAGTAAATGGTTTCATTGATCTCCTTTTGAGCTATACTTAATTTGTGTTTAAAATCGAGCTTCGATTCGGCATGTTCAGCTTCCCGGATAAGTGCCCCTACGCTGGTTCCACTCCTTAGCAGCTGTTTGGATAAAACATATTCTTTCTTCTCTCCATGCAGGAACTTATAAAGTTTCACTATCCGAATAGCAAAAGCATAACTTTTTGTTTTTATAATAATTTCCTTCATAAGCAATAGCTAACAACTAACAACCAACAACTAACAACTAAAATACGTTGACCTCTCTCTCGAGCAGGATCCCGAATTTTTTGTAAACGGATTTTAAGATTTTCTCGCTGAGTTCGAAGATTTCACTGCCGGTTGCTTTGCCATAGTTAACGAGAACGAGCGCCTGGTTTACGTGTACACCGGCATCTCCTTTGCGATATCCCTTCCAGCCACATTGTTCGATCAGCCAGCCCGCGGCGAGTTTGACGGACTGATCTTCGTGAGGATAAGCAGGCATCTCGGGATATTTTTCTGAGAGTGTGAGAAATTTTGCCTGATCCACGACCGGGTTTTTAAAAAAGCTGCCTGCGTTTCCGATGACTGCGGGATCAGGTAATTTCGACTGACGGATTTTTATAACTGCTTTCGAAACGTCCTGAATGGTGGGTGATTTGACACCCATTATTTTCAGTTCCTCGCGGATCGCTCCGTAATGTGTATTCAGAACCGGATTCTTGTGAAGGACAAAGGTTACATTCAGTATGATATATCGCCCCTTTCTTCCGGACTTGAAAATGCTGTCGCGGTAACCAAACTTGCAATCATTGACGGCAAACGTAAAAACTTTTTTTTCCTTTCGGTCATAGGCTTCCAGCTCGTAAAAAACGTCCTTGAGCTCAACTCCATAGGCGCCGATATTCTGAATGGGTGCCGCACCTACATCGCCCGGTATCAGCGAAAGATTTTCAAGACCTCCCCAGTTTCTGTCCATCGTATATTGAACAAAGCCATGCCACTGCTCTCCCGCTCCCGCGCGAACATATATGTAGGATTTATCTTCCTTTACTTCTTCGATACCATGAATTCCGACTTTCAGAACCAGTCCGTCAACCGGCTTTGTCAGCAATATATTACTGCCTCCGCCCAGAATGAGTTTGGGTTCACGGGCATTCAGGCGATCTCTCAATTCTTCGAGTGTTTTCACCGATACAAATTCCTCTGCATTTACATCCAGGTGAAAACTGTTATAAGGAAGTAATGAAATGTTTTTTTGAACAGACATAAAATAATTTAAATCTATACCGGATCAATGTCAGGCGTTACGGTTACAGATCTGAATTTTCGGTCATTCTGCAGAATCGCACGCTGTTGTTGTATCACCTGTTTCGCAAATGCAATTGTACTGCCATTTTTCGGGAGTTTGAGCATCAGCTCCATGATATATTGGTTCCTGATCCTTGCAACGACAGGTTCTCCGGGGCCTGTCAGATAGGGTCCGAAATCCTTATGCATGTGGAGGGCAAATACAGAGGCCGCA
>DASSGT010000440.1:0-2737 GCA_035693345.1 Puia sp.
GGTTGTTTGCCGGGTACAACATATTTAGCGCTATTTTTAGAGTATACTTATTGATATTTCGTTGAGATTTTATTCTGCCAGGCTGGATTTTATTATCGTTATTATTTTCCTGAATTCCTGTGCTTTCGCACAGAAGATTCAACCCTATGCCTTCAAAGATTCCCTTCCCGTTTACCCGCCCGGTTGTTACCAAAAATTCGATGCCAATAAATTTATTGTTCCGGGATTCATGATCGCTTACGGGTTTGCGGCCCTTCATTGGAACTCGTTACTGGATATTAGCGAAGGAGTTCGGGAAGAAACATGGGACGATCATCCGCATAGTACTACAACGATTGACAACTATCTCCAGTTTGCACCGGCTGTTGCGGTATATGCATTAAATCTGGCGGGTATCAAAGGCGAACATAATTTTGTGGACCGTTCTATGATCTACCTGATGTCGAATGTGATCATGGAAGGATTTGTAGCGAGTATAAAAGACTGGACCCATATACAGCGACCTAACGGTGAAGGATACCAGTCATTTCCATCCGGGCATACCGGGGAAGCTTTTGTGTCTGCCACATTTCTGTATGAAGAATATAAAAATGTTTCCATCTGGTATGGCGTGGGCGGTTACGTCGTGGCAGGTACGGTTGGTGCATTACGTATATATAATGACAAACACTGGCTGCATGATGTCGTTGCAGGTGCGGGATTTGGCATTGCTTCCACCGAATTGAGCTATTGGCTTTATCCACTTTTAAAAAGAACTTTCTTTCCCAAATCATGCGGAAGCAAAATGATTGTCCCTGTAATGGAAAATCATGGAGCAGGACTCGCCTTCATACAGTTGTTTTAGTGCGTGATTTCCCTTTAACATTTTCTTCTGTTTGTTTATAAGGCGGTAACTGTTCGGTTCCGAACAGTCAGTTTGCCACTAAAACTGCGTGTTTATTGATTTACAGTGTTTTAATGTTTTGGCATGGCATTGCATAATACCTCACAGAGACGACACAGATTTTTCTAAAATGTTTTTTTACAGCGCTGCAACATGATCGAAAAACCTGCGTCTTATTAACAGACATTAACCAACAACTTATAAAACTTTTAAAATGAAAAAGATAATCTTATCAATCGCCATCGGGCTGGCCGTGTTCAGCACAGCATTTGCGAAACCTGACAGTATCAACGATCGCGCAGTAGCTGCTTTTCAGAAAGAATTTAACAAGGCAACAGATGTAAGCTGGGCGTCTACTAATAACTATGTGATGGCCACTTTTATAATGAATAATGAAACACAGTTTGCATATTATGATTATCAGGGAAACCTGATCGGTATTGTTCATCATATGCTCACCAGTGATCTGCCGGCTGATCTCAGCAGGGATATCAAAAAACATTATTCCAACTACTGGGTATCTGAACTTTTCCAGATTACCACTGACGAAGGCGTCAGCTACTATATCCGGTTAAAAAATGCTGATGAAACCATCGCGCTCACTACAGAAGGCGGCATGGGCTGGCATTGGTTTGCCTTACCAAAAAATACTAAAACTGATCTCTGAAATATTTAGCACTAGTCTTTTGGTTTAGATCGAAAAATCCCTCCGTTCCCGGAGGGATTTTCATTTAATTTAAAAAGCGCCATCTTCGCAGCCGGAAAAATAGTTCTGATGCGAAAAACGCTGGTCGTGGCAGGTGGGGGAGCAGCCGGATTTTTCTGTGCTGTAACAGCGGCACGTTTGAATCCGCAATTGAAAGTGATCCTGGTGGAAAAAACAGGGAAACTTCTCTCTAAAGTAAAAGTCAGCGGTGGCGGACGCTGTAATGTAACGCATGCCTGCTTTTCCATTCCGGATATGGCCGGAAATTATCCGCGCGGTGCCCAGTTTGTAAAAAAAACATTTCATCAGTTCTTTACGACGGATACCATTCAATGGTTTGAAGAAAGAAAACTTTCACTGAAAACTGAAGAAGATGGCAGAATGTTTCCACAAAGCAATTCATCACAATCCGTGATCGATTGTCTATTACAGGAAGCAAATCAATACCAGGTAGAAATCCGGTTGCATCACGAAATTAAAAACATAGATTATATCAGGGAAACGAATGCATTTGTTCTGCAATTCAGTAATGAATTAAAATTAAATGCTGATTTTATCTGCCTGGCCTGTGGCGGATATCCCAAGACATCTATGTTTGAATGGATTCTCCAAAGCGGACACAGTATTGAGGAACCAGTGCCTTCGTTATTTACATTTAATATGCCGGGTAATTCTATTAATTCACTGATGGGTGTTGCTGTTCCCGACGCGCAGGTGAAAATTGCCGGTGAATCTTTGAAGCAGAGAGGACCTTTGCTGATTACACACTGGGGTATGAGTGGTCCGGCCATTTTGAAATTATCTGCCTGGGGTGCCCGGATCCTGAAGGAAAAAGATTATCGTTTTGAAATACGGGTGAACTGGCTGGGCGATCGTTCGGAGCAATCTGTCCGTGATGAAATACTGATAACCAGAGAATCTTCCGGAGGGAAAAAAATCAAACAGAAAAATTCATTTGGCCTGCCGCAGCGACTTTGGGAATGGCTATTGGAACAGGCCGGTATAAAAGATATTCATTGGGCCGATCTTCCATCGGCACTCCAAAATAAACTGATCCAGCTGATCACAAACCAGTCTTTTCTGGTAGAAGGAAAAACGACATTCAAAGAAGAATTTGTAACAGCGGGCGGCATTCGTCTTTCGGAAGT
>DASSGT010000441.1:0-9179 GCA_035693345.1 Puia sp.
ATTTACACTGATGAATTTTTAAGGAAGCGATCTCATCGTGTTGGGGCAATAGTTATTATTCTGGCTGCACTGGTCATCATTTTTACAACGAACTCGCCATTACGGAAACGAGTCTCAGAGGAGATGCAAAGTAAAATATCATTTATTGAGAAGGATGAATTTAGTCCGGCAGACTATTTTAACGGCATTGAATTCAGGCTCTTATCATGGCGTTTTGCATATGAAATATTGAATGAACATCATGCCTGGCTATTGGGAGTCAGCCCGGGAGATGCGCAGGATATGCTCAACGCTAAGTATCGAAAACTGAATATGTTTACAGGTGGATTACCGGATAACCGAAAAGGATATCTGGATTATCATACGCACAACCAATTTCTTCAGGCATTACTTGAGACCGGAATACCCGGTCTTGCTGCATTTATACTTATTTGCGCGGGCATGATACAATTGGCAAAAAAATCCGGAAGTCGATCGATGATCGTACTGACCATTTTGCTTCTTTGTTATTGTTTTGCAGATGCTGTTATAAAAACACAATACGGCATTATTCTATTCGTATTCTTCCCTTTGTTTACATTCAAAGGGAAAGCAGATAGGGAGACAGCCGGTTAGCCGTTATAGATTTTTTTGACAGGGGCAAATAATTTTCGGTAGATCCTTGTGATAAATCCCAGGTTTAATTTAGAAAGGGTTTTCGCAATTTGAATTGCAGAAGTATGCTTTAAATAATAAATCCGGTGACGCATTTTATGTTCAGGAAAATATTTATTTTTTATTTCCATCGTCTCTCTGCATCCGGTTTTCCATGATGAGTCACTTAAGCCACCCCACCGCATATTTGCTATAGTGAAAGGAAGATATTTGAACCGGCATTGATTTACTTTCAACTTCAGCAACAAATCGTAGTCCATTGCACAACGGTACTGAACGTCAAATCCTCCAAAAGTTTCATACATCTTCCTTTTCACGAAAACTGTCGGATGGATAATGGTAATTTCCTTCGTTAACAACTTCAGATTTCCTTTTTGAATAAATTCTTTTTGCCCGTCTTTCCAAAATTGTACGTCACCAAAACAAATATCGGCATCATCCATTTGTTGGGCGACCCGTTCGAACGTTTTGGGTTCATACCAGTCATCGGCGTTTATAATACCTACAATTTCACCCGTTGCGCGTGCTATTCCTTTGTTAAATGCGTCGCTAATCCCATTGTCTTTTTCGCTGACCCAGAAATAGAGATCCTTTTCATATTTTTTTATAATATTTATTGAATCGTCAGTCGAGCCCCCATCTATAATAATGTACTGAAGGGAAGGATAATTCTGATCCAGGACACTCCGGATGGTTTGATCCAGGTGTTTTTCCCCGTTAAAAACGATGGTTATAATTGAAATAACAGGAAGTGTCATAATAGTTTAACTAGCATACTGTAAGGCCAAAGCCCAGGTAATATATTGATTTAGATATCCGGATCTCAGGGTCGAACCAGTGTCAGTCCTGCATTTTTATCATTGTAACATTCATCAATACAGTCTGCATATTGATCTATAATTTTAGTCCAGGTAAATTCTTCCCGTATTTTTCGAATATTATTTTCTATCATGGTATTTTCTTTAACACCGTGAGAAACATCTTCCACCAGGCGTTTAACTTCTTCAGCATCCAGGAAATAATAAGCATCCTTGCCCAACAGGGAAACGTTGAATTCATTATTATTTGCGGCTATGAGTGCGCCGCTTGCCATTGCTTCCAGCAGGGAAGGGTTCGTTCCACCCGCACTATGACCGTGAAAATATAAAGTTGAGAAGGCTTTGAGCGAATGTAATTTTGCCTTATCATAAAGAGCTCCTATAAATGTGATTCTGGTGTCGTGGCGGAATTTGTTTTTCAGGTAACTGCCGAAATGATTTGTCGGATTTCCGATAACGATCATTTTTTTATTTGAATTACTCGATGAAAAACCATCAAGTACCATTTCGATGTTATTCTCCGGCTCCATGCGTGCGATGATCAGAAAATAATTATGTTTTACCAGCCCCTTTTCTTCCAGATCAGATTCCTGAGGTCTTCCGGGAATTTCGGCTCCATAGGCAATGAAAGTACTCGGTACATTGTATTTACTCTGAAGGTATTTCTGAATGGCCAGTGAATCGGCGATAAAATAATCACAAAATTTTACAGCCAGTTTTTCTGCATAAAATAAAAATTTTCGAATCCTGCCGGCATATTTATTTCTTTTCCATTCCAGGCCATCCATGTTAATAATGATGGTGGCTTTTTTAGGGAACAGCCTTCCCCAAATCGATATACTGGTATATCCCAGAATCAGTAACACATCAAAGTTTCTTTTACGGGCATCGCGGATACAGTTTAGATCGTATATAAACTGACCGGCCGTTTTTAATTTTTCTTCCGGATTAAAACAATGCACAATATGAACGCCATTCCACGTTTTCTCCTGGTATGAATGGTTATGGGTATTATAAACATATACCTCGAATGACTTTTCAAGCAACCCCACAGATAAATATTCAGCAAGCTGTTCAAAACCACCATACTGATTGGGAATGCCTCTTGTGCCCAGAATGCCTATTTTCATTGTGTTATTTAGCTGTTGGGTTTAATATATTCAGCAGACAGGTTAGAGCTGAAATGATATTGCAAACGGGTTAAAGATAAATGCTTGTGAATATATTACGGGTTTGTCGAATTTATTGCTCATATTTCAGGGTTGGCAAAGGTAGCTTATTTTTAAGGTTATTATGTCAGGGCAGCGTTTCTTACACTCTAATTTTGTATTTGGTTTTTAAACTAAATATGCATGATTTCATCATTAGCCGGTAAACTGGCGGATTCCGGATTTTCAAAACTTGCAGAATTTGTTTTAAAAATGGGTATTGCAACTGTGTGAAATAATGTCAAAATAAGTTTTCATTCCCAAAATCGCTGGACGCATTATAAGGGCAGCTGGATTATTAATGAAGTTTTATCCGATATCAGGTTCGATCCGGAAAACAGATCAGTTTTATAAGGGACATCTATTTTAAAAATTATATGCCAAGAGGCAGAGATGTTTTTATTGATGTGGGTTCGGGAATTGGAATGGAAAGCATGTTTTTAAGCAGACAGACAGATTTTCAGGGACGGATTTATGCGGTAGAAGCATCTCCCTTTACTTTCGGGTTGCTGAAGGCGAATATTGAAATTAATCGTCTGAAAAATATGCATGCATTTAATCTGGCCATATCCGATCGGGCGGGTGAAATATTTATTGATGATAATCAAATAAATCATATTGCAAATACTGTTTTTACTGATAAAGGGACAGCAGTCAGAGCCATCACAATGGATGGTTTTATGGAAAAAAATCACATTGACTTGGTCGGGTTGCTAAAGGTGAATATTGAAGGCGCAGAAAGGCTTTTAATAGAATCTTTTGAAAAGATTTCAAGAGTGAAACATGTCGCTATTGCCTGCCATGATTTCTTATATAAACGTTCCGGAGATAAAAATTTTAAAACAAAAAAAACTATCATTCGCTTTCTGGAAAATCGTAATTTTGACGTTATCGGGAACGAGACTGGTATTGACTATGTAGATGATTGGATTTATGGATCCAACAAAAAGTACAACCAGGTATAAGTTCATAAGTGTTTACTCTTATGAGTTATATCAAAATGCCGCGATTTGTGAAAGAAAGAACTCCCTGGCTGAATAATTTGCAATAAACTGCATTATTAGCCGTTAGGTGGGTTATTATTTATATTTTTTATCTAAAAAGCATCCTTTTTCAAGGTATGTCTGTCAAGTGATAAAAAGGGAGTCGCACCATTGTTAAAATAGTGCAAAGGCAGTTAAAAAGGCAGGAAATTTGAGTTAAACCGAGCGGTAATAATTGTTGATCGCATAAACCTGATATCTTATGACCACTGGCGTCGTTACCAAGAGTTATGTTACACATTATCAGAAGAGTTTC
The DNA here is from genome assembly GCA_035693345.1 of Puia sp. Classification (GTDB taxonomy): domain Bacteria; phylum Bacteroidota; class Bacteroidia; order Chitinophagales; family Chitinophagaceae; genus Puia. Next base: position 3,980 of record DASSGT010000441.1, read on the forward strand.
GCGAAGAAAAAGAAGGTAAAAGCCCGTTTTACCGGGGTTTTTTACATTGTTGGAAAACGAGTTTTCGATGTCATAGTCTCCGTACTTCTCACCCTGCTGGTTTTAAGCTGGCTTATTCCGATTCTCGCTATTCTTATCAAGTTGGACTCAAAAGGACCGGTATTCTTTGTACAGACCCGTATTGGATTTCTGGGCATCCCTTTCCGCTGCTATAAACTGCGCACGATGGTTGTGAATCAAAGCTCTGATTCTCAGCAAGCTATGTATAATGATCAGCGAATTACCCGGCTGGGTCATTTTTTACGCATTACCAGCCTGGATGAATTACCCCAGTTTCTGAACGTTATAATCGGAAACATGAGTATTGTAGGGCCACGCCCTTTTATGAAGAAAGATGACCAGGAATTTAGTATAACTGTTTCAAACTATCCTTTGCGCTATTGTGCCAAGCCTGGAATCACCGGCATGGCGCAGGTCAAAGGTTATCGGGGAAGAACGGATAACTTCCTAAGCATTTTTCATCGTTATCAATGGGATGCATTCTATATTCGAAATGCTCGTCCTTCCCTGGATTTTAAAATCCTCCGGATCACAGCAAGCCAGACTATTAAAAGTATATTCTCTTTCAGAACCATCAAACTGAAACAACTGGAACGCCTGAATATGAGCGAAACCAAGTTTCTCCTGGAAAATCTCAGATAGTCAACCCGCCCAGGATTCCCTGTCAAGGCTTCGGTATTGGATCGCTTCCGCAAGGTGTTCTGTTTTGATTTCCTCCTGATCATCCAGGTCAGCAATGGTTCTGGACACTTTGAGAATTCTGTCGTATGCCCTCGCCGATAAATTCAATTTTTCCATCGCTGTTTTGAGTATCAGTGACCCTGCTTTTTCAATTCTGCATATTTTTTTTAACAGGTTGCTATCCATCTGGGCATTTGCATAAACACCACTTTGATCCGAAAATCTTTTATACTGTTTTTGTCTTGCCCTGATTACCCGCTCCCGTATGACGGATGATGTTTCGCCCGGATCGGAGCAGGATAACTCATTGAATCCCACTGGAGTAACCTCTACATGCAGGTCAATCCGGTCGAGTAACGGTCCGGAGATCCGATTCAAATATTTCTGGACGGCCCCCGGCGGACAACTGCAGGCTCTTTCCGGATGGTTGTAAAATCCACACGGACAGGGATTCATGCTGGCCAGCAACATAAAACTCGCCGGAAAATCAATGCTCATTCTGGCACGGCTTATATTCACCCTTCTTTCCTCCATAGGCTGACGCATAACCTCCAGAACGGATCTTCTGAACTCTGGTAATTCGTCCAAAAATAAAACACCATTATGGGCAAGCGATATTTCTCCAGGCTGCGGGATACCGCCTCCTCCGACAAGTGCCATATCTGAAATAGTATGATGTGGTGACCGGAAAGGGCGCCGGGCAACCAACATGGTATCTGGCTGTAACTTACCGGCTACGCTATGTATTTTTGTCGTTTCCAGGGCTTCCTGAAGGTTTAAAGGCGGAAGAATTGTCGGAATTCTTTTTGCAAGCATGGTCTTACCCGACCCCGGCGGACCGATCAGAATAGCATTATGACTACCAGCTGCCGCTATTTCGAGAGCCCTTTTGATATTCTGCTGTCCGCGTACGTCTTTAAAATCTATATCAAAATGATATTGATTTGCAAAAAAATCCTGACGGGTGCTGGAATCTGTAGGTTCTATTTGAAGCCTGCCATCTAAAAACTCCACTACTTCGCGGATATTTGAAACGGGATACACACTCAAATGATTCACGATGGACGCCTCGGCACTATTTGATTTTGGAACGATAAATCCACTGAATTTTTCTTTGCGTGCCTGGATCGCCATTGGAAGTACTCCTTTGACGGGAAGTATATTTCCATCCAGATTTAGTTCACCCATTATGATCAGTTGCTTTAGAAGATCCGGGTTTTTTATCTGACCGCTGCCTGCCAGGATCCCGATCGCGATGGGAAGGTCAAAAGCTGAACCGGACTTGCGGATATTTGCCGGGGCCAGGTTCACAAGTAATTTAATTCTGGGCATTAAAAAGCCGTTCGTTTTCAAGGCACTTTCTATACGCTGAAGACTTTCTTTAATCGCGTTATCAGGTAATCCTACTATAAAGTAATTCTTACCTTTCATTACATTTACTTCTACCGTAATTGTAATCGCATCTACACCATACACTGCACTTCCAAAGGCTTTGACAAGCATGGATTGTTTACTGGTAAGATAAATTGAGGAAAGAGATAAGTCAATTACCTGTTCGTGGGATTCGAAGAATGAGAAAAGAAATTGTATGAATTGATTATCTCAATCTAATGACCACGGAACACGGGAGATCTTTTTTCGAGGAAAGCGGCGATACCCTCCTTCATGTCTTCAGTTGCAAAACATTCTCCAAAAAGTCTGGTCTCCAGCGAATATCCATTTAAATTACCATCGGCAGCATTTACTGCGGCGATTGATTTACTAATTGCCAAAGGCGCTTTACTTATAATTTGAAGAAGGATGGATTTGGTTTTATTTATGAGTTCTTCTGGTGCCGTGATGTGATTGACCAACCCGTACTGCAGCGCAATGGTGGCGTTGAAAGGATTCCCCGTCAGGATGGCTTCCAACGCTGGTCCCTTGCCGATATATCTTGCTAAACGCTGGGTGCCACCATAACCTGGAATCAGGCCCAGGTTGATCTCGGGCTGCCCGAATTGCGCTGTTTCACTGCATATTCTGAAATGGCAGGCCATTGCCAGTTCACAACCACCACCCAATGCAAAACCATTTACTGCGGCAACGATTGGTTTTGGAGCATTTTCAATCTTGAAAAAAACATCCATGCCCTGTTTGGCAAGAGACATTCCTTCCTCTTTACTAAGGCCGCTAAAGCCACGAATATCTGCACCCGCAGCAAAAGCCCGATTTCCGGCACCGGTAATGATGGCTGCACGAATGAGTGGGTTATCATAAATCTCGTCAACTGCTTCTCCCAATTCGCGGATGACGGTTTTATTCAATGCATTTAATTTGTCGGGACGATTGATCGTGATGATGTAGATTTTGTCCGTCAGCTCGGCCGATAAAGTTTCGTACATATGATTCATTTAAAGCTACCTTCTGTTTTCGATGACCCAGTTCAGGATATAGTTTGAAATATCACTCGTCGGTGTGCCAGGGGCAAATAACCTGCCTACGCCGATTTGATGTAAACGGATCTGGTCTTCTTGGGGAATAATCCCTCCTCCTGTCAGTAACACATCGGTTAAATTGTTTTCTTTCATCAGGTTGATAATTTTGGGAAATACCGTCATATGGGCACCGCTTAATATGCTGATACCAATGGCATCAACATCTTCCTGTATAGCCGCATTTATAACCATTTCTGGAGTCTGACGCAGGCCCGTATATATCACTTCCATCCCGGCATCGCGCAAGGAAGTAGCAATTACTTTTGCGCCGCGGTCGTGACCATCCAGCCCTACTTTAGCCACTAAAACCCTGATCGGACGTGATAAAGATTTGTCCATGAGTCAAATTTACGCAACTGTTTTCTCGGAATGACGAATTAATAACCTTGTGTTTTTTTCTGGTCAGCCTGGATTTTGTCAGTGAAAAATTTTTTGAATTTTTCACTTGCACCGACCAACAGGACAACCGCTGTTCCATTTTCTCTGGCATAAGGATTTGTTACACTATCCGTAAGTTTAGCCGTCGAAAACTCTTTAATAAATCCGTAATTCATCTCGTTCGGATCGCTTTCTATTAATACCAGATTTTGAAAACTGAGACTATCCGGAATCCAGTATAGAAAGCTGGCATTATCACTGTAGGCTGCCGGTAAATGATACTTTTTCCGGTAATAGTTTATCGCGCCTGCCATACCGTAGTTATCGCAAAAGATAAATGTGTTTGATTGATGTGTACTGTCCAGAGAATGAAAGGCTACAGATGTTTTCCGCGCCATTTCGTCCCAACCTAGCATATCTGCAAAATCCTGTGGCAGCGGATGATCCCGCTGGTCTTCCCATCGCAGAATTCCTGTTCCTCTTGCATTCGTTTTTTCATAAAATGCAACCAGATTTTTAGGAGCCATAACCGGCAACCATATGAAGATGAAATATATTCCGGTAATCAGCGTAACAGCAGAAAAAAAATAGCGGAGAAATCGCCTCCTGCGTAACGTCCACCGTTCGATGGCCAGTGCGCCGAATCCGAAAAGAATGGGATAAAGTCCCAGGGCGTAGTAATTCTTTCCGTGAAACCATAGCAACATTAAAATCACTCCCAGATAGGCCCAGCATAGAAATAAATAAGGTCTTCCTTTCGGATTCAATGACAAATAAAAAAAACCCGTTACCCAGATATAACAGCAGGGTAGAAACATCAGCAGCTGATCCTTTAAAAAATCTGCGGGTGTGAGATACTGTAGTTGAGTGGAAGCCAGCTCGTGCATATGATATGCGAGCGGGAAATGATGAAGAATCTGCCAGATCAGATTCGGAAGGAAAATGGCGAAGGCCAGTCCCAGGGAATAATACAAATGTTTGTTACGAAAAATGATCCGTTGTTTCGTAAGCATCAGCGCTGGTACGAGGCTGATTAAATAAAAAGCAACAGAATATTTACTCAGGAGTCCAAAACCGACACCCAGACCTGCCAGATAAAGCCATTTGGTTTCCGAAGTCTGAATATATCGGATGAGTCCGAAGGTTATTAATGAATAAAAAAATATTTCAAGACAATTCGGTTGAAAAAGAAAATGGACTCTGAGATAAGCAGTGAAGAAAAAACTGCAAAATAACAGGAAGAGGGCGAAATGTTTTCCCCCTTCAGATATAACAATTTTTCCAATGAGGATAAAATTTAAAGCGCCTACTAATGAGGGCCAGCATTTGATCCAAAACATTGTATTTCCCAGGTGTTGGGTAATCCATGCAAATATTGAAAGCATGGGTGGCACTTCCATGAAGCCAAATGCAGGATGCGAGCCTTCTGCAAGGTAAAGCAACTCGTCGCGGTGTGGTTCGTATACCGGATTTTGCAGGAGGAACGGAATGGCGAATTTGATCAGGGCCAGCAAATATAAAAATCTGTTCAACTTTTGCATATCTACCAGTCTGCTATTTGATCCAGTAGGGTATTGATTCGTTTTTTAGTTTCCTCTTTACCCAGC
>DASSGT010000442.1:0-2749 GCA_035693345.1 Puia sp.
GCTTTTAATGAAGTCATAACAAGCCACGAAGGGAGGCAGGTCGGAACGATTGGTAAAATAGCCGCCGAGCCGGGGGCATACAATGTGATTCCGGGAAAGGTCATTTTGGGAATGGAAATCAGGGACATATCCGTTAAAAAAATAGAGCAACTCTTTCACGAAACAGAAATGAGAGGAGATAGCATTGCCTCAGCTACAGGAACAAAAATTTCATTCGTTCAGGCATCAAAGCCTGTGGAACCGGCGTTGACCAGCAAATCGATTCAGGATCAAATAAAAAGCTCGGCAACTACTTTGGGCTTTACTTATAAATACATGCAAAGTGGTGCCGGTCATGATACACAACATATGGCATCGATTTGCCCGATCGGAATGATTTTCGTTCCGAGTAAGGATGGTATCAGCCACTCGCCAAAAGAATTCACAAAGGCAATCGATATGGCTAATGGCGCCAATGTATTATTGCAAACTATTCTCGGGTTAGATAAGGATTAAAGGAAGTGGTGGTCAGTCATTCCCGGGGTTTATTTGTTTTGGCGGAATTTAACAAGTCGTCTAAACTTTATAATACTTCGTATGAATAAGATGAAGAGAAATTTATCCCGGGTTTATCTTTCACTTGTTCCTTTGTGGACTTTTATATTAGCGATCGCAGTGGGCCACATTAGTTATAAAATATATTTGCCCGTTTGGATTTTGAATATGGGTCTGATGGTAATTGCAGCATGGATTCTTGGTTTGCATATTATCAAAGACCACAATGATGTGAACAAATGGCTGGCCATTGGTGCTTTATTTCTGATTGTTCCTACGATGTTAACCTCTATGTTTTTTGGTTTAGGACCTCCTCCGGAAACCGTATCGGAATGGCAGAAAACGGCTACCGAACAACAAATAAGATTCATCATGCTGGTTATTGCCGCGGTATTTGTGGCTTTGGGGTTTGGTGTCTTAAGGGAAAAGCTAAAAACAACTGCCGGGAATTTTTATTCTGTGATTGGTTTTTCTGCCATCATGGTTACCATTCCGCTTGTTATTTTAAATATGATTATCTGGGGTGCTTATCTGCCTGAATTGTTTAGAATCATGACAGCGTCAGGTTTGGAAAAAAGTCCTGAATGGTTCCACCCTTTCAGAGAAGTAATAAATTTAATGACACCGGTCGAGATTGCTATTATGTACACCGGGATAGCTGCTTTTGCGATTGCTATTCGCAAAGCAGGGTGGTTTTCCAGAACCCCCTCGATGATTTATATCGTGATATGTTTTGTAGCCTATGTGATCACGGTGATCCCTTACAGCTACAAACTGTTAACCATCCCATTTATTATTGTCACCATTCCGGCTTCTCCGTTTACCCTTGCTTATTTTATAGGAGTAAACCTGTTGAGAAAAGCAGGAGATAAAAAAATATTTGTGTAGTTAAATGACTACGCATATATTTGTAGTCAAATGGCATCATAATGCCAGGGATTACTAAAACAAAAGGAGGCAGTATATGAAAAATGTAAAAAAACTTTTGATGCTGGCTGTGGCTGTCAACGACATGCCAAAAGCAAAAATGTTTTATTCAGACCAACTGGGTTTGGAAGTTGCCAGTGACTACCGCCAGGACGATGGCCACTGGTGGGTAGCTCTTCGTCCCGCTGATGGCGGAGTTACCATAACCCTCTCTACCTTTCATGAGAATGTAAAGCCCGGAGCCATGAAATTGTGGTTTGCGACTTCGGACATTTCAGCATCTCACAAAGAACTGGGTGACAAGGGAATTAAAGTCAGCAATGTGATGGATGACTTGCATGGTCCGGGGTCAGGGGTAAAGTGGTTTAAATTTCAGGATCCTGATGGTAATCAAATCATACTTGAACAGGCATAAAAACAGGACTGGGCTGGTTATTTATTTTAATTCAATATCTAATATGGCTTGTCCCTTTTCAGCCAGATAGGTTTTGATGAGATCGATGTAGAGTTTGGTTCCATTCTCCGAATTGGTAAAGATGATAATGCCCTGACCTGATTTGGGTAAAAGAAAACAAATGGAGTGAGCGCCTGGATCATCACCTCCATGGGAGATGGCATATTCGTCATTACCAAGCGGATCATAAATAAACCAGCCCAGGCCAATATACCGACCGTCTTTGGTTTTGGTATTATTGCTTACCATTTGTTTGGCAATATCTTCTGATATTCCTTCATGATGCATGACTGATATCATGAATTTTCCATAATCAGCTATCGTAGTTTTAAGTTGATCGGCTCCATTTGAAATTTTGTTTTTATCGATGGGCAGAGGATTTCCATCGGCGTCGTGTTGAATAGCAAACCGGGCTTCGTCCATACCGGCATCCCATGTTAGGTGGCTGTCAGTCATGCCCAGAGGTTTAAAAATAATTTCACTGGCCAGCTCACTCAACGGTTTATGAAACCTGGCTTCCAGCGCCCGGGTTAAATATTCAAATCCCTCACCAGAGTATTGGTATTTAGTACCGGGATCAAACTGAAATGCCAGTTTTTTATCATTGAGTTCCCAGCGCCAGTTAGGGAATCCGCTTTGCTGGGTAAGTATATGCCTTGTAGTTAGCAATTTACTCCTTGGATCAGTTTTCACATCCGGGTCTGTCCAGTATTTATAAAGAGGTTCATCCAGGTTCCATTTGCCTTCGCTCACCAATCTTAAAGTGATCATGGTGGTAACTGTTTTTGTTAACGAGGCTACGTTGAAGATAGAATTGTAAGCTGCCGGTCGGCC
>DASSGT010000443.1:0-4482 GCA_035693345.1 Puia sp.
GCTGATCAGACAGCTGTTGCTGGGAGATCTGCTGAAAAAAGATATTGAAGAATACGGCGTATTAAAAATTACGAAGAAAGGTCAGGAATTTTTAAAGAAGCCAAGATCATTTGAGATCGTATTGAACAATGCCTTTGAAGAAGCCAATGCAGAAGATGATGAAGAACCGGCTGAACTGGTTGCTGCTACATCTACGACTGATGAAAAGCTCTTTGAAATGCTCAAGGACCTGCGGCAGAAAGAATCAAAGAAAAAGAATCTGCCTCCTTTTGTTCTCTTCCTCGAAAACTCATTGCAGGATATGGCCACGTTATATCCCACTACTTTGGAGGAACTTGAAAAATGTCAGGGCGTAAGTAAGGGAAAAGCGATCCGCTATGGTAAGGCATTTATAGAACTGATCGGGAAATACGTGGATGAAAACGATATTGAGCGGCCCGATGATTTCGTGATGAAGACGGTAGCCAATAAAAGTCTGAATAAAGTATATATCATCCAGCAGATGGATAAAAAGATTCCTCTGGAAACAATCGCGAAGAACAAGGACATGCGCCTGGATGCCCTTCTTGAAAATATGGAAACGATCGCCGCCAGCGGCACCAAATTGCACCTGGATTATGTAATTGATGAGATGCTGGACGAATCCGAACAGGACGAAATCCTGGATTATTTCAAAGGCTGCGAAACCAGCAGCCTTCAGTTGGCCCAACAGGAGCTGGCCGACGGAAATTACAGCTGGGAGCAGCTGAAGCTGATGCGTATCAAGTTCCTGAATACCTATGGTATGTAGGGGGTCGTCGGAATCCGTGTTATTTCGAGCAAAGGCACATCTGCGCGCGCAACAATTGCCCGATGTTTGCCTTTACATTTTTCGCGCGGCAGATGAAGGCCCGAAATAACACAGATTCCTCCTTTAACAAGTTAAAATGTAGTTTTCCCTGTGAAGAGAGATCCGCTGAAAAGACAACCATTCAGCGGATTTTCAATTTATTATAGGGCCTGAATCCTTTGGGAGAATATAGAAATTCCCTTATTTTTGCTGCCCTCGACCACCGTAGCCCTTGACCTCCGAAGCTTTAGCGTAGGAGTTTGGCGTAGGTGGTCCGGGTAAAAAATTAAGAATTTGCACCGCCTGCGCAAAAGCTCCGGCGGTCAAGGGGTGCGGTAGCTCAGTTGGTAGAGCAAAGGACTGAAAATCCTTGTGTCGGCGGTTCAATCCCGCCCCACACCACTTCGAACTCCGAAGCTTCAGCGAAGGAGTTCAGAAAGACTCAGAGAAATCTGGGTCTTTTTTTTGTGAAATAATGATTACTAGATACATCTCTCCATTTTTCCAAACTACTTCTAGCTGGTGATGTGATTTATTAGTGTTTTTTGACTTTAAAAAATATTGCAGACTAATGGCGCATATATTGGCGCGGATGATTGATATGAATTATTCTCGCAGCGATCTATTTCTCTAGAAAAGTAATATTTGAGTGATCCAAAGTGTAAAGTGCATTTTGAGAACTCTGGTAACAATTGATTAACGGGGAAAAACGCTTATATTCAATAGTAATGGATCCTTAAAATCAACCTGCATGAAGATTTTATTAGGAATTCTTCTATTTCTATTATGTTGGGTCCCTGTATGTCATTCCCAAATTACAAGCACCGATACAGTTCGATTAACTAAACTTCCATCTGAAGGAATATTATTGGATAAAGGATGGAAATTTCATGCAGACGATGATTCCGCATGGGCTAATCCGGAATTCAATGATAGGGATTGGCAATCAATAAATCCAGCTCTTGATATCCGTCATATCCCGCAAATCCAAAATGTCTCAATCTTTTGGCTAAGATTAAAATTGTTGGTCGATTCTTCCATGATGGACCAGCCGCTTGGGATGTCGATTTCACAAGTAGGCGCTTCCGAAATTTACCTTGATGGAATTCCTGTGTATAAATTCGGTACAATTAGTAAAAATCGGTCCGAAATACGAACCCATTTCCTTTTGAACAATCCTTTCAGTATGAAATTGGGTTCAAACCGAGTTCAGACCATTGCCATTCGCTATTCTTATGATCAGAAGGTGTTTTTGATCAAATGGGGTTTTGATAATTATTGCATGCATATGGTAGTGAACTCAGTCCAAACAACATTTTCAACATATCAAAAAAATGTCCGCGTATCTTCCATTTATGAAATAACAAAGTGCGCGTTGTGGATGCTCTTATGCATATTTAGTTTCGGCCTTTATTTTGTGATTCGTAGTCAGAAAGAATACTTTTTTATTGGCATCTATAGTCTATTTCTTTTTATCAGTAATATTTTAGGAGGACTGATTGCGCGAGAGCTTTCAGATACGAGTGCTTATGCATACACTTACTTTTTATCTCGCCTTTTTTTAATTCTAGGAGTTATGGTTGTTTATAGCGTATTGTTTAGGCTATATAATCAAAATAAAAACTGGTATTATTATGCATTGATGGCATGTTCTTTTTTTGCAATTATTTCTTATTTCATATTCTATGATCAGGCTACTTCCATATTCCTTGCTGTCTTTGTTCTTTTGGGATTTGAATTTTCACGCAGATCCTGGAAAGCTATTAAGAATAATCGACCTGGGGCTACTCTGTTATTTTTGGCAGCAACCACAGTCTTCTTTTTTGCACCCCTAATGATTTTCCTTTTAAGATTTAATTTTTTAGCGACGGCTGCATTTGTTGCATTTCTGGCTGAGATTAGCATTCCCTTTTATTGGTCACTATTTATAGCTGGGGAATTTGGACGCACCGGTCTCGCATTGCAAGCGAGAGTAATAGAAGTTGAACAACTTTCTGAAAAAGCTGTTTCACAGGAGAGAGAAAAACAGCAGTTTTTAGCACTGCAGAATGAAACATTAGAATCGAAGGTTTCTGAAAGAACTTCAGAATTGAATGAATCTCTTAGGAATCTTAAATCTACTCAAGCCCAATTAATACAATCAGAAAAAATGGCCTCACTTGGTGAACTAACGGCAGGCATTGCCCATGAGATTCAAAACCCATTGAATTTCGTGAATAACTTCTCTGATTTAAATAAGGAATTGATCGATGAAGTATCTAAGGCGAATGAAGATGGCAATTCAATGGGAGTTAAAGAACTTTTGTCAACCCTAAAGGATAATGAAGAAAAAATATATCACCATGGCAAAAGAGCTGACGCGATTGTTAAAGGTATGCTCCAGCATTCCAGGACTAGTACCGGTCAGAAGGAATCAATTGATCTTAATCGCCTTGTTGATGAATATCTACGCATTGCCTATCAGGGAATGCGAACAAGAGACAATTCTTTCAATACAAAAATTGAAACTCACTATGATCAGGATATAAAAAGGGTTAATATAATACCTCAGGATATAGGGCGAGTTTTGCTGAACTTATATAATAATGCTTTCTACACTGTAATGGAGAAAAAGAAACGGCAATCAGAATTATTTGAACCGACTTTAACGGTGACCACAATAAAGACAGAACATAAAGTAGAAGTCAGGGTAAAGGATAACGGTAACGGGATTCCTAAAAAAATATTAGACAAGATATTTCAGCCGTTCTTTACTACCAAACCTACGGGACAGGGAACAGGGCTGGGATTATCTTTGAGTTATGACATTTTGAAAGTGCATGGCGGGGAAATAAAAGTAGAGACTGAGGAGGGAAAATATAGTGAATTCACAATATTACTTCACACATAGTTATCAATGATCGAAATAATCTCTTTCCTTCTTAAGCGGCGTCATAAAAGCGGAAGGGGCGATTGACTCAAGTATTGTAAAAAACGAAATTACTTCTGTGATAGAGGGCGAAGAAAAGGCATTCAGGCTTCGCAAGGATAAATACGGCTTTTGATCCAATATCATTCCTACATTTAAGAAACCTCTCGGCAATAGACTCTCGCGGCACATAGATTTAATAAGCCACTTTTTTTAAAAGAAAAAATTGGAATAAATAAATCAACCTGGCTTAGTCGTAAATCATTTATTTAAATCTTCTCAAAATAACTTTTCGTAAACGCTTTTGGTTCTTATCTCCCCATTTACCTACGGTGTTAATTATAGGAATTAAAGTTTTTCCGAATTCAGTTAAACTGTATTCTACTTTTGGCGGAATTTGAGGATAAATAACTTTGGTAACTAGCTCGTGTTGTTCCAATTCCTTTAGCTGCATAGTTAGCACTCTTCGGGAAGCATCAGGAATTTTACGTTGTAATTCACTTGGGCGCTTGTGACCTTCATTAATAAAAAATAATAAACGCATTTTCCATTTTCCATTCATGACTTCACCGATTAGATCAAGTCCGCAATCCAAAGTGATCGGAATCTTTCTTTCATACATAAGACAAAATTAAGTACTTGCTCCAAAGATCGGTATAGGGATAAATATATCCCTATATGAATCTCTTCTCCCTACTTCCTGCAACAAATATATTCTCGAACTTTATACCAATAGGATGAATTA
>DASSGT010000444.1:0-2803 GCA_035693345.1 Puia sp.
AGCCAAAAGCGTAAAGCGCAAAGCAAAGCCTGATGACTGATAAGGCTTAAAGCGTAAAGCGTAAAGCGTAAGGCGTAAGACTGGATAATTCCTAAAGCGGAACACTGAACGTGTCACACATTCTAACGCAACACATCAACTAACCTCAACTTAACGGACATTTGCAGTGAAATTATTTATCTAATAAACACAAAAATGCTTTACGCTTTCCGCTTTACGCTTTTCGCTTAAATGGATTACCGCAATCAATATCGAAGTTTCATCAACAGCTATTACCTCAGCGAAGGCCTGCGTATAACGTTCGGTCTCACGCTGCCAACCATTATCGGTACTTACCTGAATCATGAAAATATTGGAATCACCATGTCGCTGGGTGCGGTATGTGTCACGATCGTCGATAATGCCGGGCCGGTACTGCATCGGAAAAATGCGATGATGGTATGTAACCTGGTCATCTTCATCGCCTCCCTGCTGACAGGTTTTGTCGTGGGAAACGCCATTGCGACGGTTATACTCATTGCAGTCTTTTGCTTCATGTTCTCAATGATCGGCGTATACGGGCCGAGGGCAGGATCCATCGGCCTCGCCGGATTGTTTGTAATGGTTTTGAACTTTACGCATCGTTCCGGAGCGGAGGCTATAATATTAAACGCTTTGTATATTCTCTGCGGCGGAGTCTGGTATATGTTGCTCAGTCTTTCACTATACAGTTTTCGACCTTATAAAGTGACGCAGCAGGCCCTAGGCGACCTGATCGAAGACATCGGTGTCTATATATTATCACGGACAGATTTTTATGAAAAAAATCCGGATTATGAGCGGATCTATATCAATCTGCTGGAAAAGCAGGCGGAGATAAATGATAAACAAAATCTGGTCAGGGAACTGCTCTATAAAAGTCGCGATATCGTGAAAGAATCAACCAATACCGGTCGCGTTACATTACTGATATTTATTGAGACCAATGATCTTTTTGAACGGATCATGAGTCTGCAGTTGCATCATAAAGTCTTTCATCAATATTTTGATAATTCGGGAATTCTCCAGGGATTCAAAAATTTTCTTTTACATATCTCAGAACAATTGAATGAAACCGGTATCGCGCTGAAAAGCGGAAAAGCATATCCGGTGAATCGCCGCATGGAGAATGAGCTTGCCGGCCTGAAGAAGGAATTTGAGGATTTTCGGAGTAAACAGATCTCAGCGGAGAACGTCGAAGGTTTTATAGAGTTGCGTGCGCTCCTGAATGCCTGCGACGATTTTGTATCGAGGATACAAACCATCCAGCAATACACTTCCTACGACATCAAGGATATCAAAAAAGACAACCGGGTTCAGAACTATGATCAGTTTGTAAGCCACCAGGATTTTGATGCGAAAGTTTTCCTGGACAATTTCAACTGGAAGTCCAATACTTTCCGGCATGCGCTGCGGGTAGCTGTTGCCACTACCACCGGATTTCTTGTTTCAGAATTTTTCCCTTTCGGGCACGGATACTGGATCATGCTTACAATCATCGTCATTTTGAAACCCGCCTACAGCATCACAAAAGGCCGCAACCGTGACCGTTTGCTGGGAACCCTTGCCGGAGCGGCCATCGGAGTTCTGATCCTGGTGACTGTGAAAGACAAACATCTGATGATCGGGTTCATGCTTGTTCTCATGGTGCTCGCTTACAGCTTTATGCGTACCCGGTATTTGTGGTTCGTTACACTGATGACCCCTTATATTCTGATCCTGTTATACATTTTAAATCCACTGCACTTTAAAGACCTGATCCTTGACCGGGTAATTGATACGGCCATCGGTTCAGCCATTGCCTTGTTGGCGAACCAATTGTTTTCTCCGGAATGGACCTACAGACAATTCGCTGAGTATCTCCAACAGATGTTGGATGCGAATAAAAATTATTTCTCCGATGTAACATCTTTTTTCACAGGTACACCGGTCACAATTAACCAGTATAAATTGTCCCGTAAGAATGCTTATGTGGCATTGGCAAATATTTCAGATGCTCTTAACCGGATGATGTCCGAGCCAAAGAGTAAGCAATTACATATTGCAGAATATCATCAGCTCGTTGTATTAAATTATATGATGGCAACCCATATTGCAACCCTGGCAACGATTGCTCTGGGAAAGACCAAACCCAATACGGATCCTGAATATCTGCCGGTTGTGCAGGCGGTCACCACAAATCTGAATCTTGCAATGCAGGGATTGAAAACTGCGGGGGATCATTTTCCCATTTCATTGGACAAGGGAATACAAAAAACGCAGGTTCAGATTCCAACTAAGGAGTCGGGTATGGTGAAAGAATTGCTGAGAGAAACCCCGGCCGGCAGGATCAATCAAACCATTGATTCAAAAAAACCAGAACTCCGGGTGAATGAATCCGTTGATGAAAAAAGATCCGACGAGCAAATGGAAGAATCCATTGATTCAAAAAAATCAGACGGCAAAGTGAATGAATCCATTGATGAAAAAAAATCCGATCTGGAAGGACGTCTGGCCGGAGAAGGATTAAGGAAACTAAATCAGCGGATGACCGATATGGTTGAGATCCGGAAAAGCGAGCTCGCAGGAGGGATAAAGGAAGGTCATCTGCATACGAGCCTGGCCGGTGTAAAATTGATAAACGACCAGTTTAATTTTATCTGGAAAATATCAGAGGATTTATTGAAGACGTTAAGAGCTTAATTTAGTTGACAGATCACAGATGACAGTTGACAGTTCGCACATGTCTAATTATAGTCAACTGCCAACTACCAACTGCCAACTGCTATTGCAACTTCTTTGAATT
>DASSGT010000445.1:0-5067 GCA_035693345.1 Puia sp.
CGCATGACCGCCGGCCTTTCGTATCTGATCAATTGTTTCAACAGAACCATTTTCATCAATATCGAGAATGTAAACACGGGCGCCAGCCAATGCAAATACAAGGGAAATCGCTTTTCCAATGCCGGATCCGCCACCGGTAACTATGGCCGTTTTATTTTTTAAGCTATACATAGAGGCCAATGAAATGTAAACCCGGTACACTCCTCGTTTTATGAACCATGTCTGATTTAAATGTTCTATGAAAATAAGGTAAATTTGCATCCATTTTTATCCATGACGCAAAAGCTCAACAATCTGTCCTCCCTGCTCGAAGGCGAATTATTTACTGACGATACCACCAGGATACTGTACGCAACAGATGCCTCTGCTTACCGCGAGTTACCGCTTGCTGTGGCCATACCCAAATCAGTGGAAGATCTGAGAAAATTGATTTTATACGCCCGTGAAAATCAAACTTCGCTCATTCCCCGAACCGCCGGTACTTCACTGGCGGGGCAGGTAGTTGGAAAAGGCATCGTTGTGGATGTCTCGAAGAATTTCACAAATATCCTGGAATTTAATAAAGAGGAAGCATGGGTACGTGTTCAGCCCGGTGTGATCCGTGATGAACTTAATTTATTTCTAAAACCTCACGGTTTGCTTTTCGGACCCGAAACGTCCACGGCCAATCGCGCAATGATCGGCGGGATGGTTGGAAACAATTCCTGTGGTTCCAATTCGGTCGTATATGGAAGTACCCGTGATCATCTGATGGAAATAAAGGCGTTGCTGAGCGACGGAACCGAAACAGTTTTTCAAAGCCTGAGCCTCGATGCATTTCATCAAAAATGCGAAGGGGACAGCCTGGAGTCAGATATTTATCGGACAACCCGCAGCATCCTTAGTAATTATGAAAATCAGCTGGATATCAGAAAGGAATTTCCCAGAAAATCAATTGAAAGAAGAAATACAGGTTATGCTCTTGATTTGCTTTTGGATACCGCCCCCTTCAGCGCGGGTGGACCGGATTTTAATTTCTGCAAACTGATCGCAGGCTCTGAGGGAACACTGGCTTTTATTACTGAAATAAAACTGCATCTGATTCCCCAGCCCCCCAAAGAAACCGGTTTGTTATGTGTCCATTTCAATAGTATTGATGAATCATTGAGAGCAAACCTGATTGCACTAAAATATAAACCCAGTGCCAGTGAATTGATTGATCACTATATCCTCGAATGCACTAAAGACAATATTGAGCAGAACAAAAACAGATTTTTTGTTCAGGGAGATCCGGGGGCTATTCTTGTCATCGAATTCAAAAAAAACTCAAGAGCAGAAATAGAAAGCATTGTCACTCCACTGGTGGAAGATCTGAAAGCAGCGGGACTGGGTTATTATTTTCCCCTTCTGTTTGGTGAGGATACCAATAAGATCTGGACTTTGCGTAAAGCAGGCCTGGGACTGTTAGGTAATATGCCGGGTGATAAAAAACCGGTACCTGTCGTTGAAGATACCGCCGTGGATGTGCAGGACCTGCCTGCGTATATTGGGGAATTTAATCAACTGCTTTCAAAACATGGTCTTCATTCTGTTCACTATGCGCATGCAGGATCCGGTGAGATTCACCTGAGACCCATTATCAACCTTAAGACAGAGGAAGGAAACCGGATGTTCCGTACCATCGCTACAGAGATTGCCGATCTGGTAAAAAAATACCATGGCTCGCTGAGCGGAGAGCATGGGGATGGCAGACTGAGAGGTGAGTTTATAAAAAAAATGGTAGGCGATCACAACTACGAAATTTTCAGGACCATCAAAAAAAGCTGGGACCCGCTGAATATTTTCAATCCGAATAAAATTGTGGATACCCCTCCTATGAATACGATGCTACGGTATGCTCCGGGTCAAAAGACCCCGCACTTCAATACCGTTTTTCGATATTATAACCAGGACGTATTGCAACATGCTGAACAATGTAATGGATCGGGTGACTGCCGAAAGACTAAATTATCAGGAGGCACTATGTGTCCTTCATTTATGGCCACCAAAAACGAAAAAGATACAACGAGGGCGCGCGCAAATATCCTACGGGAATTCCTTACGAATTCTCAAAAGCTCAACCGTTTCGACCATCAGGAAATCTACGATGTAATGGATCTCTGTTTAAGTTGCAAGGGTTGCAAATCAGAATGCCCATCCAATGTGGACGTGGCGAAATTAAAAGCCGAATTCCTTCAGCAATATCATGATATTCATGGCGTACCCTTCCGATCAAAACTGATCGCCCGTTTTACATCTGCGGCAAAGTTTGGATCGATAGCACCCGGCCTATACAACTTCCTGGTCACAAACTCCTTTACCGGTGGCCTCATAAAAAAGTTTTCTGGTTTTGCCAGAGAACGTTCCATGCCTGAACTTTCCAGGAGACTTTTACTCAGCTGGTATAATCAAAATGCAAAACTAAAAAGCAAAGATTCGAAAAGAAAGGTTTATTTATTCTGTGATGAGTTTACGAATTACAATGATGCTGAGATCGGCATCAAAGCCATCCAGCTGCTGGAAAATTTGGGATATGAGGTCGTGATACCAAAACATGAAGAAAGCGGGCGAACCTGGTTGTCCAAAGGTCTTGTAAGAGATGCAAAAAAAATCATTAATAAAAATATTTCGCTGTTAAAAGGGATCGTTACAAAAGTGAATCCGCTGATTGGTATTGAGCCGAGCGCCATACTTGCTTTTCGTGACGAATATGTGGACCTGGCGGACGATGAACAGTTCGATGATGCGAAGGCACTCTCGAAAAACGTTTTCATGATCGATGAATTTATTGCGGATGAAGTAAAAGCCGGTCATATTGATAAAAACCTGTTTACCAAAGAATCCCGGCTGATTAAATTGCATGGCCACTGCCAGCAAAAGGCTCTGTCCTCTGCATCATTTTCTGCTGCGATGCTTTCTATTCCGGAAAATTACCGGGTAGAAACCATTCCATCCGGCTGCTGTGGTATGGCCGGCTCATTTGGTTTTGAAAAAGAACATTATGCACTTTCAATGCAAATCGGAGAACTGGTCTTGCTACCTGCTGTTCGTAATCTGACGGATGATGTCATCATTGCTGCAACGGGAACGAGCTGCCGGCACCAGATAAAAGACGGGACTGGTAAAAAAGCATTTCATCCCGTGGAGATATTGTACGACGCCCTCCTGAAGCCCAAAGCATAAAGCGCAAAGCGTAAAGCTTTATTATTTTACGGCGTTGGTTATATATGAGGTGTATGTTACTTAAATTAATAGCGTCTCCCCGAATTTTAATATATTAGATGAACCGTATCTTATCTCGTAACGCGTTCATCAATATTCTTTACGCTTTACGCCTTACGCTTTAAGCTTAAAAACATGAACACAAGAAGAGAATTCCTGCAGAAAATAAGTGGGTCGGCCATAGGTCTGACTATTTTACCAACCATTACCTCTGCTGCATGTGCCGCGGTACCCGGCGAAGCTTACGACGGAAAAGTGTTGAACGTCGCCATTCTGGGCCTGGGAAACTATGCAACAAGAGTGGCCGCCGCCATGGTGAATTGCAAGAGAGCGAAACTGACCGGTCTGATCAGCGGATCACCAGAAAAGATTAAAGCATGGCAGGCAAAATATAATATCCCGGATAAAAACTGTTATAACTATGAAAATTATGATGCCATAAAGAATAACCCGGATATTGACGCAGTATATGTAATCACACCCAATGCATTACATAAGGAAGAAGTGATACGGGTGGCTGCGGCCGGTAAACATGCCATCAGCGAAAAGCCCATGACCGTCAGCGTGAAAGACGGGGAAGAAATGATTGAAGCATGCAAGAAAGCAAATGTCAAACTCCTGGTTGGTTATCGTATGCATTTTGAACCGCATACCCTCGAAATCATACGGATGCGGAACGCAGGGGAGTTTGGTAAAATAACTTTTTTTCAGGGTCTTTCAGGTTTTGTAATCGGCGATCCGAAGCAATGGCGATTGAATCCTAAACTTTCGGGTGGCGGCGCTATGATGGACATCGGGATTTATTCGGTTAATGGTTCCCGTTATATGACCGGGGAAGATCCTATATGGGTGAATGCAGTGGAAACAAAAAATGATCCGGTTAAATTTACCCAGGGCATTGACGAAACCATCCAGTTTCAATTGGGCTTCCCCAGTGGAGCTGTTGCGTCCTGCCTTTCCACCTACTCTATGAACTGGCTGGATCGTTTTTTTCTGGACGGTCTCAATGGGTTTGCGGAACTTCATCCTGCTACGGGGTATGAACCGACGACCGGTCTGACACATAAAGGCCCCTTAAATCTTCCAAATACTGTACATCAAACGGTACAAATGGATGAAATGGCGGCCATTATTTTCGACGGGAAAAAACCGGTAGTGCCGGTCGATGGTGAAGAAGGTCTTAAAGATTTAAAAGTAATTGAAGGCATCTATAAGTCTGCTCAAACCGGGAAAACAGTCAATCTGCAATTGTAATTTTTATCATTCAAAAATCAGGAAGCCAGCCACCACTCGGCCGTTTTTCTGATACCTTCTTCATACGGAGTCGGTTTAAACTGAAATGCATTTTCAAATTTTGAAGAATCAAACACATAAGGTAGTTCATTCTGGTAAAGCATTTCCCCTAGTTCCTTCATGACCGGTACAAATAATCCAATGATTCCAATCAGCCATTTCGGTAGGACCTGAACCTTATTTTTTGCATGCATGTATTTTGCGGCAATGTTAATAAATTCAATTCCCGTTAAGGCAGGTTTTGCGGTCGGCAGATGCCAGATTTGTCCATATGCATTTTCATTTCCTGCGAGCATATAGAGCGCTATAGCAGCGTCCGGAGTATAAGTGAATGAATGCGGCTGATTTGGGTTAACAAACCATTGCGCTGATTTTCCTTTTTTCATTTTATCAAAAATCATAATGCCGGCAACACTGGTTTTTTCTGCGCGCGGCCCATAAAAATCGGCCGATACAGCAATTAAGGCTTTTAGCTCACCCGAATTCATTTCTCTCAGGAGCATATCATCTATATCAGCCCGGATTTTGCCTTTT
>DASSGT010000446.1:0-2577 GCA_035693345.1 Puia sp.
CCAAAAAATGTAAACATGGCAAAGCAAATTTCCGGTTATGTCAAGTTGCAGGTAAAAGGCGGTCAGGCCAATCCGGCCCCCCCTATCGGACCTGCATTAGGATCAAAGGGTATTAATATTATGGAGTTCTGTAAGCAATTCAATGCCAGAACCCAGGATAAAATAGGTAAAGTTCTCCCTGTTTTAATCACTGTATACTCCGATAAATCCTTCGATTTTATCATCAAAACACCGCCCGCTGCGGTCCAGATTCTGGAAGCAGCCAAACTACAGAGCGGATCCAAAGAGCCAAATCGTAGCAAAGTAGGTAAGGTCAACTGGACCCAGGTAGAAGCTATTGCAAAGGATAAAATGCCTGACCTGAACTGCTTCACCGTTGAAAGCGCCATGCGTATGGTAGCTGGCACGGCGCGCAGCATGGGCGTTAATGTGGAAGGCAAAGCTCCATGGGACAATTGATTCTGAACACTTAAAAAAATTATGATATGGCCCTCTCAAAAAAAAGAAAATCTGTTGCCGCTAAGGTTGACAAGAATAAGACTTACACGCTGAAAGATGCATCCTCTCTTGTGAAGGAAGTAAATCTTACAAAGTTTGATGCCTCTGTAGACCTGCATATCCGCCTCGGAGTGGATCCCAAAAAAGCTGACCAGTCCGTTCGCGGAACGGTTAGTCTTCCTCATGGTACCGGTAAAACAAAACGAGTACTCGTGTTGTGCACTCCTGATAAGGAAGCTGCCGCAACCGCTGCCGGTGCTGATTATGTCGGACTGGACGAATATATTACGAAGATCGAAGGTGGTTGGGTGGATGTGGACGTTGTCATAGCCACTCCTTCCGTGATGCCTAAGATTGGTAAACTGGGTAAAGTATTAGGACCACGCAATCTGATGCCAAATCCAAAAACAGGTACTGTTACAAATGACGTGGCCGCTGCGGTGAATGAAGTGAAAGGCGGTAAGATCGCTTTCAAGGTAGATAAGGCTGGAATTATTCACGCGTCCATTGGAAGAGTGAGTTTTTCACCTGAAAAAATTACCCAGAATAGCCAGGAACTTATAAACGCGGTGATCCGGGCAAAACCAGCGACTTCGAAAGGCACTTATGTAAAGAGTGTATTTATGGCCTCTACGATGAGTCCTTCTATTTCGATTGATACACGCGCTTTTGCAGCTCAATAATATATTTAAAAAAAAGGTTATGACTAAAGATCAAAAAAACGAAGTTATTGAAGTGCTGAAAGGCAAGTTCTCTCAATACAATAATTTCTATGTGACCAATACGGAATCACTTTCTGTTGAACAAGTAGGAAAGTTGCGCAGGATCTGCTTTAATAAAAAAGTGGAAATGAAGGTTGCGAAAAATACACTCATAAAGAAAGCTCTGGAAAATCTGGATTCTACCCGATATTCAGGTGTATTCAACTCACTGAATGGTGTTACCGCCCTGCTGTTTTCGGAAAATGCAAAAGAGCCGGCTCTTATCATTACGAGTTTCCGTAAAGATTCAAATCTTGAAAAACCCGTACTGAAAGCAGCCTTTATTGACGGAGATGTTTTCGAAGGAGATAATCAGCTGAAAACACTTACAACCCTTAAGAGCAAACATGATCTGATTGGAGAAATCATCAGTTTGTTACAGTCACCTGCCAAGAATGTAATCAGCGGATTGAATGCGGGTGCAAAACTGGCCGGACTGGTTCAGGCTTTGGAAGCGAGGGCACAGGCTTAAGCTTAAAGCGTAGAGATTAAAGCTCAAAGCTGAATGTGAAATGTTGAAATAGATATAGTTCTTTAAATAAAATATTGAGTACCTGAATTTCCTGCGTTAACCGCAGGTGTTCAGTGTTGAACTTTTTTTAATAACCATCCTCCGGAGTAGGTAATCCGAACATGAAGGGGGAAAAAATCAAACACAATGGCAGATTTAAAAGTTTTCGCGGAACAGTTGGTATCCCTGACTGTAAAAGAAGTTAATGAACTCGCAAAAATCCTGAAAGAAGAATACGGTATCGAACCCGCTGCTGCAGCTGTTGCTGTTGCTGGTCCTGCTGCCGGTGGTGCTGCTCCCGCTGCTGAAGAAAAAACCGCCTTTACGGTTATTTTGAAAGCCGCTGGTGCAAACAAACTGAATGTCGTAAAGATCGTAAAAGATCTGACTGGCCTGGGCTTGAAGGAAGCCAAGGATCTGGTTGATGGCGCTCCAAAGCCCGTTAAGGAAGGCGTAAGCAAAGCAGATGCAGAAGGTCTGGTTGCCAAGCTGAAAGAAGCAGGTGCTGACGTTGAAATTCAGTAATTTCTCAGAATAATCTTACATAAATGGAGAGTGGCTATTGATAGTCATTCTCCATTTTCTTTTAGTTGGCAGTAAGCAGTTGGCAGATGACAAAATCGTGAAATAACGAAGTTATTCAAAGCATGAAAGAACTGCCAGATACTGTGCCGACCGCCAGCTACACACTGCCAACGAATTATTTCCGGAATGTCAAAAATTGAGACAAAATCCTTAACTTTGCCGTCCGTTTGTATTATCAATTAAGCTATAAATATTCAGCACAATATAACATGCTATTAATCA
>DASSGT010000447.1:0-5200 GCA_035693345.1 Puia sp.
GCATATAATGGTTCAGATATTCAAGCGGCGCTTCCTTCTTAGGCATTTGGTTTTTTACTCATTTTCATAACGGATCGCATTTCAATAAATGTATAAATAAAATACAAACCAAGGCACCCGAACAATGCCGGTTTGCTGATCATTTTTTTGAAGACGGCGATATATATAAATGCAGCAATGGCCAGTACAAAAAACTTGAAAATAAATGCTCCGTAAACAAGCCTCAGAAATCCCTGTGTCTGTTGATGCTTCATAGCGCGGATATTCATCCCGGAAGAAATGATACCCACGAGAAACAGGAGACAGTTTCCACCTATCAACACGCGAAAATCTACCGGCGTGTCATGGAAGTTCAGACGTAAAAGGAAGAAGACCAGGGTAAAGCCCAGAAAAAGAAGAATCAGCGGGAAAAATGTTTTGTTTTTCATTTATAGCCCGCAAAAATAAGCCTAAAGCACAAAGCGTAAAGCTCAAAGCTTTATATCATTTGAGAATCAGTCAATGAATAACTCAATATTTTGCCGGCTCGGTTGAATTCTTATTATATAAGAAAATGCAACCGGGATAAATCATCATCCCGCTTATCCAAAGCCCTACGCTTTACGCCTTAAGCCTTACGCTTAGGAAAGTGCCAACGACGGAGACTTTGAAGAATAATCTTCCTTTACAGAAGATCCGGACTTACTACTGGTTGTAGATACAGGCGCTTCATGTATCATATGACATTGTCCGTTAAAATTAGCAGCCGGTTCAATCTGCAATTTGGCAGAATGGATGTTACCGTTTACCTGGCAGTTGCTTTTTAACTGGAGCAGTTCCTTTACCTTGATGGTACCGGAAACCTTGCCCATGATATCAGCTGTAACACCGCTGACATCACCTTCTACGACACCGTTGGCGCCAATGATCACTTTTGCAGAACAGATAATATTGCCGACCAGGGTACCGTCAATTCTGAGGTCGCCACTGCTGGTAATATCGCCTTTGAGGGAAGTTCCGCTGCCAATAAGACTGGCGCTGCCTGTAGGTACAACAGTTTCTGTTGTTTCGGATTTGGATTTGTTATTAAACATTGGTATCAGATTTTAATCGTCGATCTTTTCCGCTTTCGGAATCTTCAGCGCCGTCGTATCCATTTTCACTGTACTGCTACCCTGTAACACATTTCTCAAACCCTCAAAATACTGGTCGCGGTACCTTACTTCCTGCTCTAACGAATCAGTACGTATTTTTAGTTCACGCAACTCCTTAGTATTATTTAAATCTCCATAACCAGGGATGTAAAGTTTTAATGGAGTAAATACTATTAAAGCCACTGTAAGTCCGGTAAGTAGCACAAAAACCGTGCTGAGAAAAACATATACACTCAGGCGGGAAAGTTTAAAAGTGACAACTTCTTCATAGGTGTCGTCGTTCATGACGACCAGCCGGTACCGGTTTTGCAATCTTTTTAAGGTGGAATTGGCATCGAATTTGGCCATAAGGGGATATTGCGGTCTAAAGATAACAAGTTATTGGTTTGCAGGTTAAAACGGCCTTAAATTGGCTGATTTTTATAATAAAAATCCCGATTATCAGTTAATAACAATTTAGTTTGCATGGCAATCCTAAAGGACGTAGGGTGAAACGGATCGTTACCTCGGTTATATTTTTTTCTCTTTTTTTCTATCTGAACGGATCCGGTCAGGTCGGGGTAGACTATGATGTGAAAAAACCGGACAAATACGAAAACCGTACGCTGGGTTATGAAAAAACGGCTACCACCAAATGGAACGTCCCCCGCGAACTTCTTCAAAATACGATCACCCATTACAATTTCTATTATAATACCAATAATAAACTGAACGATGTGCTGGCCCGGGCCAAATCCCAGTTTAAAGAAGATTATACCCAACTCCTGCCCTTTTACAATTACACACTCGAAACAACTGCCAGAGATAAACGCAATCTCGATTCCGTACTGGATAAGATCAATTCCGCGATTTTACTCCACGATTTAAGAAACAGCTGGAATGATAATCTGTACATCCTGATGGGCAGGGCCTATCTCTACAAGAATAATATGGATTCAGCCCATATTCTGTTTCAATTTGTGAATTACGCTTACGCACCTCGGGACGCAGACGGCTACGCGCTTCCTATCGGAAGTAACCAGGAAGAAGGAGGAAATGCATTTTCAATTTCCACCAATGAAAAAAGAAATATTGCAAAAAAAGTATTCAGCCTGCCACCCAGCCGGAACGAATCCTTCATTTGGCTTATCCGAACTTATTTCCAGCAGGAAAAACTTACAAAAGGTGCCGTGCTGATAGAGATCCTGAAACATGATCCGAATTTTCCGGACCGGTTAAAACCTTCTTTGCACGAAATGCAGGCGCTTTATTTTTATAAAATTAAAGAGTGGGACAGTGCTGCGCTCCACCTCAGTCTGGCCCTCGACAATTCTACTGACCAGAATGAGCAGGCAAGATGGGAGTATTTGATAGCACAGTTATACGATCTCAGCGGTCATCCGGTGGCATCAAAATTCTGGTACGAAAAAGCGTCTTCTCATACGCTGGACCCCGCACTCGCCGTATACGCCCGGCTGAATGCGATCCGTGATAACAAAGGCGATGGCGCCAAAAACGACTACATACAAAAAAATCTGAATGCCCTGATGCGCATGGCCAGAAAGGAAATATATGCACCTTACCTGGATGTAATTTATTATGTGGCAGCAGAAATGGAACTGGAAAGGCATGATAAGAAAGCGGCACGGGCCTATTTCAGAAAATGTATAGATCACGCCAACGGTCTGGGGTATAACCGCGATCGTGCATTTCTGAAGCTGGGGTGGATTTTTATGGAGGATAAAATGTATCCCGAGGCAAAATATTCTTACGACAGTATAAATGTGAGTGATCCGAATATCGCGGATTCGCTGAAAATATTACTTGAAAGAAAAGAAGCATTAAGCCGCATCGTTCCTCAAATTATGATCATACAACGGCAGGATAGCTTGCAGCGCATCGCTGAAATGTCACCGGCCGACAGAGATTCCTATATAAAAAAAATGCTCAGGGCCTATCGCAGGCAACAGGGCCTCGCTGAAGATGACAACTACGGTTCCGGTGGTTATGGATTCAGAACCAACAGCGTTGTTCCGGATATGTTCACCAATCCGATCGGCGCGGGTGATTGGTATTTTTATAATCAGTCGGTAAAGGCGAAGGGCTATAGTGATTTTAAATCCCGCTGGGGCAACCGGCCCAATGTGGATAACTGGGAAGTCCAGTCTCTGATCAATCAACAGATCACCGGTCTTACTCCGGCCAGTAATCTCCGCTTAAACGGACCAGAATCAAATGTTGCCGCACCGGCTGCAGCACAGGTCACGGCAGAATCCCTGATGGCTGGCCTGCCGCTCACGCCGGAGAAAATGCAGAAGTCAAAGGATTCTGTGGAAGCCGCCCTTTTTGCGCTGGGAAAGTCCCTGCAGGATTATATACCGGATTATCGTAGCGCATTGAAAGTGTATGACACACTTGAGACGAAATTCCCGAATACAAGATTTTACCAGGAGGCTCTTTACAATGAGTATTTCTGTTACATCCACCTGGATGATTCAGTCAATGCGGCCCGGATACTGGCCCTGATGAAACAGAAATTTCCGGGGGGACGTTATATCACTTTGATTGAAAATCCACCCAAAGGTCCTGAGGACCTGCCTGCACGCACGAGAGCAACACAGGCGTACGAAACCGTATACGAACATTTTATCGAAGGTCATTTCGATCAGGCTGCCGGCGAAAAACTGAAACTTGACAGTGTGTTTGGAGAAAAATACTGGACTCCGCAATTGTTATATATCGAAGCGCTTTATTATATCCATTACCGGTATGATAGCATCGGAAAAGTAACGCTGAACAAAATCATTACCCGATTCCCCAAGACCGTTATGTCAGCCAAGGCTGAAAATGTATTGAGGGTTCTGAATGAAAGAGAAAGAATTGAAACTTATTTGCGGAACCTCAAAATTCAGCGCATGAACGAGGACAGCATCGCACGTCTGGCTAACGCAGCCGCACAACCGAAAATAACAGATTCAGCCAACGCCAAAGCAAAGGCAATGAATGCCCAGAACATAGGCAGGGACAGCAGCCAGATTTCGATCAAAAAACCGGATGCGTTGCAGCTGAAAGCGCAGGCACTGTTTGTTTCTCCGTTTGTCTGGTCACCCGATAAACCACAATATGTAGTCATGGTGTTGTCGAATGTTGATCCGGTCTACGTCACGGAATCGAAGAATGCATTCGACCGATATAACCGGGAGAATTTCTATGGCAAGAATTATGAGATTGATAAACAGTCATTGACCGACACAACCAAACTGATGGTGATGCAGGGATTTGAAAATATATCGGCAGCCGTTACTTACCTGACGAAGGCGGCGAATGCCGCGCCGAGGGAAATTATACCCTGGTTGCCTGAAAAGAAATATTTCTTTATCATTATCGACCCTCAGAATCTGGAAATTTTAAAAGCAAATAAAGACATTCAATTGTACAGGAAATTTTTATCTGTTTATTCACCCGATGCATTTCCGTCAGGTAAATAAAGCCTGAAGCTTGAGGCAACCGTCAACTGTCAACTGTCAACCGTCAATAAGAAAATGATACTAATAAGTTAATATATGCGCAAAGCAATTCCGATATTCTGGAAAATATTTTTCGCCAGCCTGGGTGCCTTCATCATCTTACTGGTGTTGATAAACCTGGGTGTTTTCGGCTCACTTCCTTCTCTGAAAGAATTGGAGAATCCGTCCATTATGCTTGCATCTGAGGTATATGCTGACGATGGAACCCTAATGGGAAAATATTATAAGGACAAAAGTAACCGGAGCAATGTCGAATACCACGATATTTCAAGGAACGCAATCAATGCCCTGCTTTCTACAGAAGACAAAAGGTTTTACGATCATTCGGGAATCGACGGTATGGGTGTCCTGCGTGCAGTGGCAAAACTGGGTCGCGACGGTGGCGGATCGACGATCACTCAGCAGCTGGCAAAATATATGCTCGGGCAGGGATCTCACAATATGGCCAGGCGGGGTATAGAGAAATTAAAAGAATGGATTACGGCCGTACGCCTGGAAAGAAATTTCACAAAGGAAGAAATACTTGCGCTATATCTGAATGCCGTGCCCTTCGGCGATAAC
>DASSGT010000448.1:0-10187 GCA_035693345.1 Puia sp.
TCTCAACGCTGCTGATAGTCATTGAAGTCAGCCTATACCTGTAATAAGGTTCCAGATAAACAGAAATCTTTTGATTAATCTTTTTTTCTACATTAAATCCCAGGTACAGACTGAAACCTGTGTGGGTTTTAAATATATTAATAACCGAATCCTGCGTAAAGGAATAAAGGTTAACTATTCCCCCTGCCGTAACCGTCATCTTTGTCTTTTCGGTTCCAAAAGAATACCCCGCTTGCAATGGAAGATCAAAACTCTTGAGATGGATTGTAAACGGATCTGAAGCAACAGTGTCGGCATTCAATGCAAAATTTAACTGAGAAAACTGAATACCAATTTTTCCGGAAAAATGTTTTCCAAATGCCCTGTTTACCCTCAAACCAACGGTGTAAGAGAGTTTCATTTGCTGATTTATATAACTCTGCCTCGGGTAATTCGTATTATCAATCGGCCAATCGGGTGAGGCATATATATCGAGATACCATTTTTTGTTGTAGGCAGTATCACTCTGCGTTTTTTTAGCAACATTTTTCTGTGTAGAATCTACAGGCGATTTCCCGTGCACCGGTGTTATAATAGTTGCGGGCTCATTCACAGCACCAGACGCCTTTGATACAGAATCATCCGTATCCGCTGTTCTGGAATCTTTTTGCGAAGGGGCGCTTTGTATTCCTTTTGCCGCTGCAACAGAAACAGCTGCTTCAGAAACCGTGTTTTCAGAAATCGTCTTTTTATCGTTGACAGATTTGAAATCATCCTTATTAACTTTTGACTCCCCTGACTTATTAGCAGAAAAGGATCTTTTCTTATTAATCGGAGGCAGATCAGAGGAATAAGATCCATTCTTACTTGCAGGAAGTTGCTGCGAAACAGCGGTTGAACTCTCTTCTGTTCTTTCCTCCTCTTTTTTCAAACTTGACACAGGTGTATTCGCATTTAGATTCCGGTCCTTATCGGACGATATATTCCGGTCGGATGAATCATTCTGGCCGGTTGAATTGTGCTGATTGGACGAAATATGATTTGCCTGTCCGGGCTTTTGTTTTGTATGGTTCAACAGAAAATAGCCTCCCAGACAAACACCCAGAATCAATACGGCGAGCCACCTGAAAAAGAAGAGCAATCCCTTTCTGTCCTTATCCTTTTTTTGAATAATCCGCTCCCACATGTCATCCGGAACGGGAGAACGGTGATCCCGGATTTTATTTTTTATTGAATCATCGAATTGATTTTCTGTCATACTAGCCGGATATTTTTTGTAATGAATTTATCTTCCCCTGCAGCATGCTCCGGGCCTTCGACAACTGGCTGCGGCTGGTGGCCGCTTTTATTTTAAGCATCTGGCCAATTTCTTCATGTGAATACCCTTCCATCACATAGAGATTGAAAATCATGCGATAGCCAACGGGTAAGTAACTGATCTGTTTTAGTATTTCATCAGCGTCCAGACCAGCAATGATATCCGGAGCTGAAGCCTGAGTTTCCTGGTGATTTTCCGGGAGCTCCGAAAATCTGACTTTCCGGGTCTGTAAAATCTGCAGGCAGGAGCGAACGGTGATTTTTTTGATCCAGCCTTCGAATGAGCCGGAAGCCTGATATTGATTTATAAACTTAAATATCCTGATAAAAGCCTCCTGTAACATGTCTTCTGCCTCTGCATGGTCCCCGCTGTACCGGCGGCAAATCGTCATCAGGACATCAGCATATTTACGAAAGAGAGCATGCTGTGCTGCCGTATTTTGTTTTAAACAACCCTGAATGATTTCTCCTTCCGTCAAATATTGTTATTTATTGCAACGGATATAAGATAGGAATGAAAGTCGAAACGTTGCCTGGAGAATTGGCTTTTTAAACCCAGCCATAACGGATGGCCTTGCCGACGAGCTCGCCGGTATTATTTAGTTGTTTTTTGTGAAGCATATTTTTTCGGTGTGTGTCAACCGTCTGTTTGCTGATATTGAGAACCTGACTGATTTCTTTGCTCAATTTTCCTTCGATTAGAAGCAGCAGCACCTGTCTTTCACGCCTGGTCAGTTCCTCCTTACTCTCAATGAATATATTTTTTGATGCAACATCGAAATAGGAAGGCTCACCGTCCATCCCGATAAAGGACAACACCGGCTTACCTTCCTGTTTCAGATAGGTAATATCTGAATGTACGCTCAGGGTCCTCATAAATCGGCCATTCTGATCATGTTCCAGTAATACACCCTGGTAAAGTATCCGCGCATAGTCGCCATTTTTCTTCCTGAACCGGATATCATAACGCACTTTATACTTCATCAGCTTTTCAACGGGTAATTGGGAAAAAAAATCAATCATGCTACTCCCAATCGCTAAAAACCATGAACGGTCATCGGGATGAATCTGGTCGTTCATGAATGGAATTTCAAATTCAGAAGGAAGATAGCCCATCACCTCTTCTATCTCCTTACTCACATACTCCATTTTCAGCGTATGATGGTTGATGATAAAATAGTACGAATCCCCCAGCAGAAAAAAACTAAAAAACTTTTTGTAATAGTCAGCATCGAACTTCAGTTGACTGGGTATTGATTCAGTCCCAAGCCATTTCATCATTTTACTGAATTCATAGTTGAAAGGTTCCTGTTTCATAAGCTAATTTTAAGAGCTAAATATTAGTAGCCATATTTACTTAGTCGTTCAAACAGGGGAACAGGAAACACCGGTAAAAACTACCTACAAATAGGTATTTTTCTCAGGCAGTATCTAAGTTAAATTTATTTGAGATTTTACTGTGTTCTTTTTACATTTTACACGTAAAATCCTGGCAATTTCCTTCCATCCGCCCTATCTAATATATATTTTTACCGCTCATCCCACTGAAATTCAGAGAATTACGGGGGATTTTGGCGACGTTCCAGGCTCTGTTTAGACCATTTACCTTACCTGTGCCCTGGTTATTCAGTCATCACCTTATTAAACCATTTTATGAAAAAAAATTTTACTCTGCTGAGCGGAACAATTTCCGTGCTTGCCCTGCTGCTATTCGCCATTTCATGCCGAAAGGAAGGTCCACGCTTCTGTGCCTGTAATCCCAACGATATTGTTATTACCCAGTCCGTCTTCGCTACTGGATTAAATAACCCGCGCGGTTTGAAGTTCGGGCCAGACGGAAATCTGTATGTCGCCGAAGGCGGTGTCGGAGGTACAGACTCTACCATCGGCATCTGCGACCAGGTGCCGGGTGCCGGTCCTTATAAAGGAAGTGATACAGGCGCCAGAATTTCAAGGATCGACCGCTGGGGTGTTCGTTCAACAGTCGTAGACAAGATCCCGTCCAGCACAACTGCACCGGCTGTCGGGAGTTTTGTAAGTGGTGTAGCCGACGTCGCTTTCATTGGTCATACATTGTATGGTCTTTTAGCCGGAGCGGGATGTTCACACGGAGTGCGGGATATTGACAATGGCGTTTTCAGGGTAAACAAGAATGGAACATGGACTTTAATTAACGATCTGAGTGCCTTTTATAAGAGCCATCCCGTCAAAAATCCCGAGCCCGATGATTTTGAACCAGATGGTACTACCTATAGTATGATCAGTTTAGGCGACCGTCTGTTTTCCGTAGAACCCAATCATGGTGAACTGGATGAAATGTCGCTAAACGGAGATATTCATCGGATCATTGATATTTCATCATTCGAAGGACATATCGTTCCAACCTGCATGACTTTTCACGATGGAAATTTTTATGTCGGCAATCTAAATACTTTCCCCGCCAACGGGACTTCGGCCATTTATAAGATTACACCGGGTGGACAGATCAGTACTTATGCCTCCGGATTTAATATGGTATTGGGCGTTCAGTTTGACCTGCTGGGCGGCTTATATGTATTGGAAAGTACAACCGGGAATCCTTTTCCAACACCTGGAACGGGTGATGTTATACGGATTGACCGCGACGGCTCCCGAATGACTATAGCTTCCAAGTTAAATCTGGCAACGGCTATGACTTTTGGGCCGGATGAAAAATTATATATCTCCGACTGGGGCTTTGGCGGCGCACCCGGTATGGGGCAAATTGTTCAGGTCGATTTAACCTGCGCAAGATCTCATGGCTTTAAAAAAAGTACAGGCAATGTAAATTAGTACGGCACCCCTGGTTTAGCAACCGTTAAAAAAACCCTGCTGCGCAGGGTTTTTTCTTTTATTAATAATTGTATCTTAGAAATCTTCTTTTTATTGCTGAACCCGGCATTTCTTCCAGACTTTTCCAAACCCGTTTGAATCTCCCTGTCAAAACATTTAATGGTCTATTAATCATTATTAAAACAAAATGTTTATGAAAAAAATTTTGCTCTTAGTATTTTTGTCGATTGCATTTTTTGGTTGCGGCAGCGGACCAAAACAGGAAGAACCGAAAACCGATAGTGCCGCAAAAAAAGAACCTCTCGTGTATCCCTTCACCGCAAAGTATTCATTAAACTGGCAGCCGGGTGACGAGAAATACGCCGTGCTGGCGCTTACCTCTTTCAAGAAATATGTCGATGGCGATGTAAAAGGGGCTTTCGACTATTTCGCCGACTCCATTGAATTCACAGCTGACAAGTTTCATTTTGTCGGAAAGAGAGATAGCCTAGTAAAGATGATGATTCCCATGCGGGCTGAAATTGCCACCATGTCGGTTCAGCCTGACACATGGATCACAACATATTATCCGGATAAGAATGATACCTGGGTCACTGTATGGTCTACCCAAAAATGGACAGACAAAAAAGGAAAAACGGATTCCTTATATCTCGTAGATGATATTCAAATAAGGGATGGTAAAATATTGCAGGTTGATGAAAAGCAACGAGAATACCCTGTTGCCAAGATGAAAAAAATGTAATAAATCCAAATAGAACGGTCCCGCAAATGTTGCGGGACCGTTTCTGTATAAACATATGGGTTAGTATAACTGCCTGTCAAACATGTTTAAAACTTCTACTTCATTATATTTATTCACTTTGACAATCTGTATAGTGGATTTATCCTGCAGATAGAAAATGAATTCAATACCGTCCCTGGTATGCACCTCCTCAATCAGAATAATGTCAAAGTCAAAGTACAATGATTTAATGGCAGCCCGGATATCGCGGGGACATTTGTCTTCATTATAGGTTATCAGCGACATTTCCCATCCTCCGCTTTTATCATAGATAACCCGGTCCCCATAACCATCCCGTACAAAATAAGCTTCATAGCCACCTTTGGGAATAGCAAACCACAACGCATTATTTACTTCATCAAACCGGTTCAAAAAATCCCTGACAGCTGAAATACTGATTTCATTTCTGGCCAGCAGATTGACACCTGATAAATCACGATTTTGCAACATGCTCAAATTATGTATGGAAGGCATAAAGTCCAATTTCATTTCGGGTTCGATATTTTTTTGAGAATTCTGTGCATAAATACAGTCTCCCGACACCAGACTGAGGATAAATCCAATGTTCAATAAAAAGAGGGTCTTTTTCATAAAAGTAAGGTTGAAGGGTGAACGTTTCGATGAATAGAGAAAACGGCTATTTTCTTTATCGTATTTTCCGTGAGAGTGGGAACAAATAATGCAGAATTTTGTAACAGATCAGAGAATCAGCCATTGTACCTTCAATAACGATTTTTTGAATCTAAAAATGAATGTATGCCTATCATTGAACAAGACCAGAGCTTTGAACTTTCCAGAGATATCAATCCTGAGATTACCAAGGGTATGATGGGAGTCATACTTAAAATCGTGGAACCTGATAAATCTTTTGAAGTCGAATTTCCGCGCGAAGACGGCAGCAATTATGGAGATAAAACATTTACCATCAGTATCGATGATATTCTGGTGGAATCCCTGATGTAGCCGGACAGATCGCGGGCTCGTTCATCTGATCCGCTGTTTCCAGTCTTATTATTTTGATAACCTGATTATTTGTCGCGGAAATGCCGGAATATCATCATCGGTTTTTGGTTCCCGATCGAGTGATAATTGAACCAAAACGAGTTGTTCATTGGCCATGCCCGAGGCTATTAACTGGTGACCCGTGCCCTCATCGGTCTTATAACTTATTTTATAACCTTTCACCGGGTTACCGAGCAGATAACATGTTACAGGTTCCTTTTTAAACTTTTTCATTTGTCCGGCCATTTGGTTTATTACCTGGTCGGGCATGGTTTGAAAGATTTGAGGGGTCAGGTAAATCCATGTCATCGAATATTGATCGCATTTCACCTGGTATTCTGAGGTCGCCTTACATCCTTCCGGTACTTTATATTTTATAAAACAGAAATTGACTGTGTCTCCATTAAACGGGGTCTGCGCGAAAGAATTGGTAAAAATGAATAGAAATGAGAAGAATAGTATCTGTTTCATAAAGTCTTTTATGATTAAATAACCTGATTCATAAAATTACATCTAACAATCGTCAAATTCCGGTTAATATCAAAGGTTCCTCACTTCATAAGCTGCTCATAAGCATATTCGAAGGGTTCTGAACTTACTTTGAACCAGCCCCGGAATGGAAAATCCAGCACAATGATCAGGAAAACGAGTGCTCCGATCAGGGCGCCCAGCAATCCGTTCATAAGTACATGTAAGGATCTGTTGTTTACGACAAAAAGCCAGGAGAGCATTAAATTAATCAGCGCTCCAAAGAAAACAACCCACCAGATCATCACCGGCACACCTTTGGTCACATTCTGAATCCGGAATCTTCGCAATAAAACATAATCATTATAACTGTGTAGTGCAGAGGCATGAAGTATCTGCTGCCCCGTCGTTGCAGGCTCGTAGACATATAACATCCTTTGAAAGTTATTCATATGGTCCACTCCGCCAATCGGAATGATGCCCTCTGCCTGTAACTTCCAGGCCTCATCAATCACATACCGGGTATACAATCTCAGCTCTGTTTCCATTTTGCCCCTCGCAGGTTCCGGGTAACTGTTAATATCCCGGTATAATTCGCTGAGGGCGGCTGCTTCCTCATCCACTTTATTATTTACATGAATATAATTGTCCCAGACACCCACAGCAATAAGACCCAGTGTAATACCATATACTACACCGGTAGCCGCTATATAGTAACTGAGCACTTCATTCTGTGCCGGTGGTTTTCCCAACCACCTTTCCACATATTTCCTGACCAGAAGAAATCCGGCGATTGAAATTGCACCAAAAAAAAGAATGACCAGCAGAAAGAAAATAAATGAAGGAAGAAAATACAACCAGGAGAGATTCATAATGTAAATAACCGAATGTTTGAATCGGTTATCTAATATAATTAAAATACCCAAACCAGGCGGTTCGCAGAATGGACTACTTTACGATATGCGTTTCCGTATGGATAACCCGTTCTTCAAATTCGAGCAGTATACCTTCATCTTCTGGATAGTAAACGGCATTTTCATAATCTTCTCCGGCGAACGCTTTGACGGAAGATATATCTTTCCACTCCGTAACGGTCCAGAAATGATAGCAGTCTGCTGCTTTTTCACGCCATACTTTTACTGAGAGGTTACCGGGTGTAAGTGTATATTCCTCTGTGCCTTTATTAAGCAAAAACCGCAGGTACCAGTCACCATTTTCCAGTGAAGTGCGTCCGTGCCAGATCCTTGTGATCATACATTCGCTGAGCTTAATATTTTCAGAGATTGACCGGTTCGGTGAAATATTTTTTCACGAACTTTTGTTGCTCGTGGATGTCCATCTTATCAGCGGACCTGACTTCTATCCTTATCTGATCGAATCGGTGATCTTTCCGTAGGAAATTCAGCAGTTCAGATTTT
Source organism: Puia sp. (assembly GCA_035693345.1). GTDB lineage: Bacteria > Bacteroidota > Bacteroidia > Chitinophagales > Chitinophagaceae > Puia. The sequence goes on from DASSGT010000448.1 coordinate 7,777, forward strand.
GCATTCGTCGGACCAAATAATAATACGAAGTTATAATTGGCAATCAGCTTTCCCAATTCTTTAAAATATCCCGATTGTTCATGTTGTTCTTTATTATGCATCGAGTGTTCACTTTTCTCCAGGCTTTCTTTTTTTTCCGTATGGGTAAAATCGGAGGTAATGGTATTTGTAATGCTTTCATCGCCGGGATATTCGATGGCATGCGCCGAAGCATGATCCATCCAGATAGCCACTTTTTTTTCGGTAGTCATATGATTGCAATTTTATGATCATCCAAAGCTACCTACTTTCCTGTTATTACCGGTATGTAAACCAGTAGTATTGAAGAACGGCTCCCGTCTTAGCGTCTGTTCCAATTCCGGAAATAACCTGACCATTCATATTGGTGGTCCAGGAATAATTGGTGATCAGGTATGGATCATTGCCTACATACTGCGCAGTGGAACTATTGAACAGATTCTTTGAAACGATATCAATGCTGTTAAATACCATCAGCGGTGTAATGTGATTGGCCAAATTAGGTTGATAAAAGGGATTCGGATAAGTACCGTAAGTGAAACCATAGATGTTCAAAAACTCCTTCCATAGTTGTACGTTATCGTTTACTATAATGATTGAATCTATACCATTCGTGGAACTTTGAATAATTTTTCCACCATTGTACTGATATTTGTATAACCAGGAATTCTGACTGTTGGTACCAGAGTCCTGACTCATTCTCGCCTGATCATCATAACTCAGAAAACCACGGGCCGCTAATGTTGATAAACCAGCCGAATAATTAATATAGGATATCGGCAGACTGTCAGATCCATGATAGGTTAAAATAAAATCCAAAGTGTCCGGACGAAGAGGCTGTCTGTCTCCCGTCGAATCAGTGGTCGTGATGTGTATATCTGTCAACCTGCCGGATCCATCATAATTCATTTTCCCAATACCCAAAGTAATTTCTTTCGGACCCAGCGTATAGATTTTAAAACTATCCAGCAGAGGCTGGACATGTGTAACCGGAACCTGGGGGTCCGGGATTTGGACTGGGTTGAGGTGTTGGTTGATTTGATCTCGTGCAGGAAATAGCAAACAAGGCACAAATTACCAACATCAGATTTAGCCGCATAAGGTAGGGGTTGTTCTTTTGAAGAGCGGCAATATATAAATAATAAGTCTGATTGTCAATCCGGAGAAGGGGCAATATCACTTTATTGCTCCATGCCGCCATGAATCATCTAACAATTGAATTGACGCAGGTGATGATCGGCGTGTTTATAGGCCATTCGTCCAACTTCTTCTTCGGTCATCCTTCCAGCAAACGGATGAATAAAATTTGGATTTGAAAATGCAGTGTATTCCTCAATCAGGCCAATCCATTTCTTTTTTTCCAGATTTACGTCACCCGTTCCGGCGATACGGAGTTCCGGCAGTGTACCGGAATTTCGCCTCATCGGCAGATCTCTCATCAAATCCTTTTTTGCCAGTTTACCAAAAATCCGGCCCAGGAAAACCCTTTTAAAATGTTTCTTTCCTAACGCCATTTCTTCCCACAACGTGCAATGTTTCACCATTTGGTAAACATTCATTTTCCCCCAGCCGGCCCCGCTGTTTTCAGTCAGCATATCTATCCGGGCAATCACTTCATCGCGGGTGGACCTATCAAACATCGTTTTCATGTTTACAAATCTGATTGTTTTCTATTTAATAATTGTTTAAGTTTTTCAAAAGTCCTGGTCCATCCATCCAGATAATTATGCATGGAGTGATTTCCCACGCCGGTATGTTCAAATTGCATAAAGGTATCATTGCCGTCGGGACTCAGTTCAATGATGACCAAAGATTCAACACCCGGTTCGCTTTTCCATTCCCAGCTGAAAATAAGTTTTCGGAATTCCTTTACTTCAGTATACATCCCAAAACAGGTGTGTTCAACCCGGTCAGAACCCCTGAAACTGATTTCAAACGTTCCGCCCGGCTGTACATCCATCTGAGCTCTCAGACCCTTACCCTTCGGATCGGATCCAATCCATTTCAATATCAGCGCAGGATCTGTCCACGCTTTCCATACATTCTGAATGGGAGCATGGAATGTGATTTCCAAGCTGATTGAATCATCCACTTTATTTTTCATCATCTGTCCGTTTTGCCCGGAATCTATTCCAAAATCCCTCAAAAAATGTTCCTGCGGCATCATCCGGATCAGATTTTTGCAATCATCTTTTAAAATTAACATCCACTTTCCAAACACTTTTCAAACAGAACCCGCTCGGGATTCTTATCCTTCTTTACTAGAGACAATTTGAAGAAGCAAATCCGGACAACTCCCAACGCCCAAAAAAACGACTATACATTGATCTGAACCGTCAGATAATAACGTCGGGCAAAGGTGGTTACGCAGTGCTATATTTGGTGACCCAATC
>DASSGT010000449.1:0-3799 GCA_035693345.1 Puia sp.
CATGAACGAAAACACTGGTCAGAGATTCAGATTTACAACAGTCTATGATCGTCTTTAGGTGATTGATGTGCGAGTGCACACCGCCGTCGCTGACAAGCCCCATCAGGTGCAGCTTTTTATTTTCTGATTTTGCTTTCCGAAGAGCCCTTAGTAACACAGGGTTTTTTGCAAAAGATCCGTCGCGTATGGCCACATTGATCCGCTGGAGTTCCTGGTATACGACGCGACCAGCACCTATGTTCAGATGACCCACTTCCGAATTTCCCATTTGTCCATCCGGCAGCCCGACAGATTCACCGCATGTCACCAGGGTACTGTTGGGATATTTGGAATATAGGGAACTTACGAATGGGGTTTTTGCATGTTGTATTGCATCTGCTGATTGTATTTTACCCAGTCCCCACCCGTCCATGATAATGAGTATCGAAGATTTTTTAGACATTTTCTTATGAAATGATTGATGTAATGGCTTCAAAGTTAGCGCTTATGAGCTGTTTTAAGCCTTTTTAAGACCATGCTTTTAGTTTGGCATATTTTTAGCTTTCTCAGGGTGTAAACAATTTCTTATGAAAAGGCTAACAGGATGGATTCTGGCTTTGATGGCAATCATCCTGGTTTCTTACCGGAGTTTTGATAATATGGATGTGGTAGTAACCGCGATCCGTTCCGGTAATGTCACTCAGCTATCTCCTTTCTTTGATGTTCGTGTAGATATAACGCTTCCTGATAAATCCGACACATACAGCAAAACCCAGGCTGAAATGGTGATTGGCGATTTCTTTAATACCAACGTTGTCCAGAATTTCAAAATTACCCAGCAGGGTGAAAGTGGCGGAACTGTGTATTGTGCCGGTATCCTGCAGACGCGTTCGGGTAATTACAGAACTACACTTTTCTTCCGGCAAAAAGGTGATAAACATTTTCTGCAGGAGATCAGGTTTCAGAATGTGGATTGAAGCCTAAAGGCGAACCCGTAACGCGTTTTGTATATCGCGGGCAAAAAGTTTAGCCAAATTTTCTGGTTCATTCCCAATTTCATCCAGACATTATCATTTTATTCGTTCTATAAATCCGGTTGCAGTAATTCTTAAACGCGACAGATCAGAAACATCCCGGCAGCCGTTCTGATTCTACAATCCTGCTTACATTTACTGAAATTTTTTAATTGATTAAACCAGTTGCAAATTTTGATGAACGCCTGCAGGCATTGATACAGGCAGCATTAGCCGAGGATTTAGGAGAAGGGGATCATTCCACACTTGCAGTCATCCCTGCGGATGCGAGAGGCAGGGCAGTCTTAAAAATTAAGCAGAATGGAATTCTGGCGGGTGTAGATGTGGCCGAAAAAATATTCCGGTGTCATGAATCCGGCGTTGTTTTTCAGGCAGAAAAAAAAGATGGCGAACCGATGAAGTCCGGAGAAATTGCCTTTACAGTGGACGCTTTCATTCACACGATACTTATTTGTGAAAGACTGGTATTGAATTGTATGCAACGGATGAGTGGAATTGCTACACTCACCCGTGAATACAAGGAAAAAATTAAGGGTTTTTCTTCCGAAATTCTGGATACAAGAAAAACCACGCCGGGATTCAGATTGCTTGAAAAGGAAGCAGTACGGATTGGCGGAGGTATGAATCATCGCTTTGGATTATTTGACATGATGATGCTGAAAGACAATCATATTGACTATTGTGGCGGCATTACAAAGGCCCTGGAAAATGCATTTGATTATGTACAGAAATACAGGCCAGGACTCAGGATAGAAATAGAAGCACGCACACTACAGGATGTTCGCGAAGTACTGGCATCCGGCAAAGCGGACCGTATTATGCTGGATAATTTCAGTCCGGCACTGCTTACAGACGCACTGTCAATCATTCAGAAAAAAATAGAAACAGAAGCAAGCGGCGGTATAAATCTGGATAATATCCGAACATACGCCGCCACCGGTGTGGATTTTATCAGTATCGGTGCCCTGATTCATCAGGCAAGAAGTCTTGATTTGAGCTTAAAAGCCATTTAAGGCAGAATGCTGAACGCGACGTTGCATAATGCTTAGGCCGGAATGTTTTATCCGGTATGATTAAAGCGGAGTACTGAAGACTGAAACCGGAAAAGCAATTGTAATTTTGAATTTCAATTCATTGTAAACAGAAATACATTGGCAAAGAAAAACATTCCGGACAGTCATGGATTTGTTTACAGCACCGATCCGGATTTTAGTTTTCAAACTGGCAGCTCCTCTTCATTAGAAACGCTTCCTCCCGGCAAACAGCGCCTGCGTATTATTTTGGATACCCGGCACAGGGGGGGTAAAACCGTTACTGCGATAACTGGATTTGTGGGCAAATACGAGGATCTCGAAATGCTCGGAAAAAAACTCAAACAATATTGCGGTACAGGTGGCGCTGTAAAAGACGGGCAGATTCTTATTCAGGGAGATCAAATCAGTAAAGTAAAGGCCTATTTAATTAAGGAGGGGTATAAGGCCTCTTAACGCGTAAGGCTTAAAGCGTAACACTTAACGATCATCCGCGCCGGCTTCCATACCTGGCATCCCCATTCTACATCAGTATTGAGCGTTACGCGTTAACCGTTCAGCTTAAAAGTCCACCCCCATGGCGAACTGCCAGGTCGGAGAATTTCCAAAGAAAGTGTTCATCTGCCATCCTACATCCAGACGCAGGAAATACCCGAGCAGGGTGCTTCTGGCTCCGAATCCATAACCCCCGGCAAAGGGACCAAGACCACCGGCCTTAATGGTCACATCTATCGGGATGGACGGATCATCGTTCAGGAAATGGACCTGAGGTCGTTCGATATTTTTTACCGGACCAGCCCATGCAGTACCAAAATCGAAGAACTGTACGAGCTGGAAATTGCGTATGAAGGCATTATTGATGGGTTTATTCATCAGTGTAGTAAACACGGGAAGACGGAGTTCGCTGTTGATGGTAACGGCGTTATTTCCGTTTGCAACGTTCTGGTTATATCCTCTCAGGTTTACCGCAAGAGACTGATAAGCGTAATTTTGAGTTATATCCGGCTGCGGATACCGGTTAGCTTTTGGAAACATCCAGCCATCCTGACCACCGAGATAGTAAATCATTTTCTGATTACCCCAGGAGAAATCTCCTGCGACCCGCACAGCCCAAATGAAATTCCGATAGATCGGATAATAATTACGTGCGTCAAATCCAAAGTTGAACATCTTCCTTCCTTCTCCGCCAGGTTGGTTATAAGTTGGCTGAGGCTGATTGATCTGGTAGTTGAAATCAATGTAGAATTTATAGCGCAGACCATTCATGATATTGATGGTCTTTATAATCGAGTTGTCAAAAACATATTCAATATGATTGACCAGAAAGACCTGCTTATCGACATAGTCTGACTTTAGGGCCAGTGTATCAAATAACGGCACTCCTGTGTAGGCACTCGTACCTGCGGGCCGGAGGCCTATTTTGTCAGTTCGGACACCCACACTATAACGCAGACTTTTGATCTTATCAAACGGGTACCGGATGATGGCTTCAAACAGGTTGGTATACAATTTCGAATCAACGAATGAATAAGTATTCGACCCATTATCGATTAATGGATAAGTGCCGACATCCGTCTGTCGATAATAAACAAGGGAAAGATCAGTACGTTTCTTTAAATAATCCACTCGCGCATACCATTGCCCGCCGCCATCAAAAAAAGAACCTCCTGCCGGTACAAAAGTTGTGATATTGGTCCCTCCAGTCCCAAATCCAACACCAGTTCCACTGCTTCCACCAAATAGGGGTAAGCGAAG
>DASSGT010000450.1:0-2781 GCA_035693345.1 Puia sp.
AACAGGCAACAACACTCAAAGTTGGAGAGCAATCGCTGGTGTCAACGGATAAAAATGAAATACGGATGGTGCCGCATGCAAACATGGCGGAGGTGCTGGCCTGGAAAAACGGATTTTTCTATTTTCAGAATGCTGGTCTGACGGATGTGATGAAACAGCTCTCGGACTGGTATGGAGTGGGGGTGGTGTATAAAGGCAGGGGGCAGAAACAATTATTCAGCGGACAAATTGACAAATCACTTTCTCTTTCGGATGTATTGCAGGGTCTTCAGCAACCCGGCGTGATTTTCAGGCTGGACAGCAATCAAATTTCGGTTATTCAGCAGTAAAAAACTACATTTAAGTGCAGGACGGATCGCTCCCGCGTTGAACCTGAATCCTTAAATGAGGCTGCATGAAACGGAACCATCAGTTTGTGCTGATTGCTTTGATGTTCGTGAGCATCCATGGAAATGCCCAGCAGGTTCATTTTTCCGGAGATCATATTCCTCTTGACAGTTTTTTTTCTGCGGTAAGCCAACAGACGGGCTATACATTTTTTTACAATTCTTCTTTATTTAAAAACGCTTCGCTCATTTCAATGCATGCTGACAACATTCCGGTTGATTCAGCCATGCGACTGGCACTTAAAAATCAACCCTATGTTTTTGCCATTCGGGGGAAAACGATTTTCATCACTGCTGATCCATCGATGCAACCGGTGAATGGGGCAACAAAAACGCCCGAGCCGCCGATGCTGACCGGTCTGGTCACCGATTCGTCCGGCGCACCTATCGCCAGTGCTACTGTTATCTCCAAAGAAACAAAATCATCGGTCGTCACGCAGGAAAACGGAAAATTTCAGATCAGGGTGAATGAGGGAGACAGTATTATGATCAGTTCCATCGGCTACAGAAAAATAGTTGTTCCTGCAAATGCACGTGCTGTTAAAATCGTTATGCAGTCTCTGATCAATCCTTTGGAACAGGTGATGGTGGGAGGAAGTTTTTTTCCCGTGAAAAAAAAATCAGAAATCAGTTCGATTACTGTTATTGACAGCCTGACGCTTCAGACTCTTCCCGTTACGGATATCGCAGAAATATACCGCGGACTTGTTCCGGGAACGAATAGTTATTCCGGTGGAGACATTACACAATGGTTTCCCACGCTAACCATTCGGGGTGCGGCAAATGAAGGTATCTCGCAGATCGACGTATATGTGGATGGAATCGAATGGGCCGGTGGCTCCGGATATCTGGCTTCTTTAAATAAAGAAAATATTGACCGGATCGAGATTCTGCGGGGTCCGGTTTCTTCTACTTTGTATGGAACGGGAAGCAATGGTGGCATTGTGTTGATTTTTACAAAAAAAGGAAATGCTCAAAGCAACGGATTATTTGTCAGTGCGGGCGCCGGTTTTATACAGAGCAAGTGGGTGCCATCGAGCGTCTTCCAGCAATATTATACAGTGGAGAAAACGATGGGTTTTAAAAATCTCGGTGTTTCTCTCGGTGGCACGTATCAGACCAATGGTGCTTATTTACCGGGAGGTGGCAGTCAAACGGGCACCGCACGACTGGGTATGAACTGGAATCCGGACAAAAAATTATCTGTAAACCTGGCAGGCTATTATGCGGGCACCCGCAGTGGGGAATCCCGTACGCCTGTATATGATACCTGCACTCACCTGAGTGATACGCTGCCAAATTTTGGTGTATATCCCCGAAAGCTTACCAACAAGGAAGATCATGTAAAAAGTTATTTTGCGGGCATCAATATATCTTATCACGCCAATGCGCACTGGTCCCATTTGTTCACCTTCGGCTATTCAAAAAATGATTATCACGAATCACCCGTGTCAGATATCGATACCAACGGATTAAAGCCCGGCAATTATTTTCAAATGCTGAACAGAACAACCACTATCCGTTATTCGAATATTCTGAACTGGTCAGATACAAAAAGTGGTTGGGCGGCCAGTGTGATGAGCGGTGCAGATTATAAGAATGATTATGTCTATTCTGTGATAAGATACAATGTGCCATACTATCGGGATAACTATCCGGCGAATTCCAATACCGGCGTTTTTGTGCAACTAAACCCATCCTATAAAAATATTTATCTCACGGCAGGCCTGCGTTATGACTATAACAAGCTCTTTAAGAATAATCATTCCCTGAATCCGAGGATCGGACTCACGACAAATTTTAATCTCTCCGTACTCATCCTGAAACCGCGTATTTCATGGGGTAGTGGTATAACGGCTCCTTCGTATACAGCGCGTTTTGGTTCTCCGCCTTCCCAATATTCGGTTGTTATTCCAAACGCTGATATCAAGCCGCAGAATCAAAGCGGGTTTGATTATGCCGTGGAATTATATGATAAACAAAACCGGTTTTCAGGAGAAGTTGTATACTATGATAACCAGCTTACAAATATGTTTGCTGAAAGTCAGCTTCCCGATGATCCCGCTGGTCTGGCTGTTTTTCAATACACAAACATTGGAAAAATTGCCAATCGCGGATGGGAGTTTTCAGGAAAATATAGACTGAACCGGCGACTTTCCGTTTACGGTTCATTCTCCATCATGCGCTCTGTAATTATAGATTCTACAGGCGATTATCAGAGTTTTCAGCTGGCGGGACAACCACCCGGCACCCAGCTAAAAAATCTTCCGCGTCATACGGCTGGTTTATATATCAATTACAATTTTTTTAAAATCTTTCGCAAAAAGGACAGGGGAAGTGTGAATGTAAACATTACAGAAGTGGATGGAATATATTCACTCAATGTTCTCCGGTT
>DASSGT010000451.1:0-6863 GCA_035693345.1 Puia sp.
AGGATCCGGATGCCTTCCAGGGGTTGATTTTGTTTCTTCAGAATTGAAACGACGTCGATGCCGCTGCATCCACCCAGACCCATGAGCAGCATCTGCATAGGCCTTATTCCAAAATTCTTCCCTCCGCTTTCAGGGCTTGAATCCATTTTTACCGTGTGACCTGTGGCATCCCTGCCTTCAAATCCGTAATCATCACTGACCCGGAGAACTTCAACATGGACCATAAAAAGATTTTTGCAAAGGTAATTCATGCATGTCCTTATTTTGCATCCATAAATTTTGACCAGGCAGCATGGAGGAATTTCACGGGTTTCAGCCATTTCCGCTCGAAAACGGCCAGGTTTTGCCTGACATACGGATCGGTTATCATACATACGGGAATTTGAACGCAACAGGTGACAATGTCGTCTGGATCTGCCATGCACTGACTGCCAATTCAGACGTCATACGCTGGTGGCCGGGCATGGTGGGTGAACATCGTTATGTGGATCCCGAAAAACATTTTATTATCTGTGCCAATATATTGGGATCCTGTTATGGCAGTTCCGGACCTCTCAGCGAAGATCCGGCTACGGGCAAAAAATACTATAGCAGCTTTCCTGCAATCACGATCCGCGATATGGTAAAAGCGCATATTCTTTTACGGAAGCATCTGGGGATTAGAAAAATTCACCTGCTCATGGGCGGAAGCATGGGTGGTTACCAGGCTCTGGAGTGGGCTTTGATGGAGCCCGCTATCATCCAGGATCTCTTTCTGATTGCGACTTCAGCAGCTGAAAGTCCCTGGGGAATTGCAGTACATACTGCCCAGCGTTTATCGATAGAAGCAGATTCAACGTGGATGGATCATCAGGCGGATGCGGGGGTCAGGGGGTTACGCGCCGCCAGGGGCATCGGCATTCTGACCTATCGCAATTATGCCATCATGAAAGAAAAGCAATCAGATCCGGAATCAAATAAACTCGACAATTTCCGGGCTTCTTCTTATATCTCTTACCAGGGAAATAAACTCTCCCGCCGTTTTAACGCGTATAGTTACTGGCTGCTGACCAAAGCAATGGATAGTCACAATATCGCGCGCAACCGTGGGGGAGATTTGAAAAAGACACTGGCATCCATTTCACACCGCACATTAATTGTGGGTATCACCAGCGATATTCTCTGCCCGCTCGCCGAACAGGAATTTCTGGCGGACAACATGCCGAACAGTACACTGATCGAAATTGATTCTCTCTATGGCCATGACGGATTCATGGTGGAAACGGAAAGGATCGGTCACTGTTTAACCGACTGGATGGGCAGAAAAGACTGAAAGACTGGAAGACCGGAAGTCTGAATTCCACTTCCAGTCTTCCAGTCTTCCACACTAGTTAAGAGTCAGTCGCCCCTGATAGTACTCCAGTATTTTCGTTCTGAAAATATAATTATAGCGGGCAGCGCTTAGATTTGTATTGGCGCGGTCATAGTTATTTTTTGCAATCACATAATCTACCGATGTGATTACACCTGCATTAAAGCGGATCTCTGCTGTACGAAATGATTCCCCGTAGGCATGCACCTGATCCAGATATCCTTTGTACTGTCCATAGGCGGAGCGAAGATTCTGCCATGCCTGTTCTACCAGTTGTTGTAACTGATTGCGGGAAGCATTGGAAAGAACCTTTGCATTTTCATAATTCAGTTTGGCAGTTTTTACATTGTTTCTTACGGATAAATAATTCAGGATCGGAATATTTAACTGTAGACCAAATGCTTGAAACCGGTTATTCTTCACCTGATCGCCAAAAGATGTTTTCTGCGTAGAAAAACTGGTTCCCATCACATCATAGCTGCTTCCGCCGACATTTACATACTGGCCGGTTGAGAACGGCACACCCGTACCAGGAATATCCGTCGTTGCAATACTCGTAAAGTTTGAACTGAGACTGCCATAAATCGAAAGACTGGGATAATACCTGCCTCTCGCCGCCGCTATACTTTTTTGGAATGACTGCACCCGGAGATCGGTTGCCTTAATGTTGGGAATGATTTGCAATGCTGTTTGAAAAATGCTGTCGGATGATGTTCGCAGGTCGCTGATATCAGCATTCATCGTTACCATTTCGTATGTGGCGTCTTTCTGGTAAGGAACATTTAGTACGCTGAAAAGATTGATTTTTGAAACTTCCAGAGCATTAACGGCATTCACTACGATCACCAGGTCGCTGGCATATTGGCCCTTGAGATCATACAAAGTGGCGGGTGGTATCGCGCCTTCCTGATTCTGAATTTCAAGCCGGGCGACCTGCGCAGAATCAACGCTCGCCTGGCTCCGTGCAATATCCAGCGCCTCCTGATTGCTCAGTACTGTGAGATAATTGAGAATTACATTGAGCGTGATATTATCTTTTTGCTGCTGCAAGTCCATTTTACTCGCGTCATAATTCAACGCATTTTGTTTGATTGCATTTTGATATGAAAACCCGTTGAACAAAAGCAGATTCGCGTTCAACGCGTAATTGCCTGCGCTGTTTTGCACATCCACGTAAGAATTGTTCAGGTTGCTGATGCTTCTTCCATAGTTGAATTGCTGCTGAATGGTACCGTTAATTTGAGGCAGCAGATTATCTTTTGACTGTTTGTATAAAACACCATTCTGTTCCAACTGGATCTGGCTTTGCTGTACCTGTAGATTATTTTTTATCGCCAGATCAACGCATTGTTTGATGGTCAGGTATTTTGTACTGTCCTGTCCATATCCGTTATATTGAAAAATAAAGGAGAGAAAAATAATCCAACTGCAGTACCGCTTCATCATTTCAACTTTTAGTTTGTTTCCGTTTTTTCGATCCGGCCGTCGAGCAGGTGAATAATCCGTTTTCCGTAGGCGGCATTTTTTTCTGAATGGGTCACCTGTATGATGGTAACGCCGTCCTGTTTATTCAGGGTCGTAAATAATTCCATAATTTCTTCACCCTGTTTTGAGTTCAGATTTCCCGTGGGCTCATCTGCCAGAATGAGTTTGGGCTTAGCCACCAGTGCACGGGCAATACCAACCAGCTGCTGCTGACCGCCGGAAAGCTGGGTTGGGAATAAATCTTTTTTGCCTACCATCTGAAAACGATCCAGAATATCGGCCACAATGGCTTTTCGTTCTGATCCTTTAATGTCCTGGTAAATTAACGGTGTTTCAATATTTTCATATACCGTGAGTTCATCGATCAGGTGATAGGCCTGGAATACGAACCCGATATGTGTCTTGTACAAATTGGACCTTTGTTTTTCCTTCAGTTTAAAAACTTCTGTATCCAGGAACTGATAGTCTCCTTCGGAAGCCGTATCCAGCATACCGATCACATTGAGCAGACTGGATTTGCCGGATCCGGAAGGTCCCATAACGGAAACAAATTCACCTTCTCCAATTTGGAGATTGATGTCCTTCAAAATGAAATTGCGGATATTGCCCTGATTGATCCACTTTGATATATGTGCTAGTTTGATCATTATGATTTTGTTCTATTCGTTTATCGTTTATCGCATTATGTATTTGCTTTACGCTTTACGCTTTGCGCCTTAAGCTCTTTATTCCGTTCTCAAACTCTTTACCGGATTTGCCACAGCGGCTTTGATAGCCTGAAAGCTGACTGTGAGAATCGCGATGATGGTCGCCGCCACGGCTGCCACCGCAAATATCCACCATGATATTGGAATCCGATAAGCAAAATCCTGCAGCCATTTATGCATGGCGAACCAGGCAATCGGTGATGCAATGATAATGGCGATTCCGACCAGAGTTAAAAAGTCTTTGGATAGCAGGTTTACAATGTTTGGGATCGTAGCACCCAATACTTTTCTGATCCCTATTTCTCTTGTTCGCTGCATGGTACTGTAAGAAGCCAGCCCCAGCAATCCCAGGCAGGATATGATAATAGCTAATATGGCGAAATTCAAAAACAGCTTTCCGAATCTTTGTTCCGATTTATATTGCTCATCAAAGAATTCATCCAGGAAAAAATAGCTGAAAGGCCGGGCAGGAATCAATGTGTTCCATTTACTTTCAATCGCCGATATGGTGGAGGGTAAATTGTTTCCTGAAACTTTCACAGATACCAGTGAACATCCATTGGGTTCTATACGCATAGACAGGGGTTTAATCTCTTCCTGCAGCGATTTGAAATGAAAGTCCTTCATCACTCCGATAATTTTGCCCTGTCTTCCCCACTGATTAAAATCCCTTCCGACAGCATCCTGCGCTGAACGATAACCAAAACTTTTTACGGCTGACTCATTCAGAATCATCGCCTGCGTAGTATCCGTCATGAATTGACGGGAGAACATACGACCGGCTGCCATTTTTATATTGAATTGTTTGAGATAGTCGAAGTCCACAAAATACAGATCCAGGTTAGCGATCTGCATTTCGCCCTTTACGTTCTGAATTTTTGAATAAGCTCCCATATTGCCGCCACCGGGTACACTGGAAGACATCGAAACCGATTTCACATTGGGCAGACCTTCCACGGCATGCATAAATGCATCCCTGGCCGGATCTCCATTTGAATTGATAACCATCATCTGGTCCTTGGAAAAACCGAGGTCCTGACTACGCATAAAATTCATCTGCAGATAAACTATGATCGTTGAAATGATCAGTGCAATAGAAATGGTGAATTGCGAAATCACCAGACCTTTTCTCAATAATATTCCCTTGGTACCCGTGGCAAATCTGCCTTTAAGAACGGTAACGGGTTTAAATGAAGACAACACAAGAGCTGGATAAATTCCGGCCAGCAAACCAATGCCAATACTTGCCAGAAATAGCATACCGATGAATTGCAAGTTATCAAAAATTCCCTTGCTCAGTGTTTTACCTGCAAGCTGGTTGAATGAAGAAAGTAACAGGGCTGCAGTAGCCAGCGTGAGAATAAAAGCAATGAGGCAAATAATTACGGATTCCCCGATGAACTGAGCCGTGAGTTGTCGCCTGCCCGCACCAACTACTTTGCGAATACCCACTTCCTTTGCCCTTTCTGCAGAGCGGGCAGTGGTCAGGTTTACAAAATTAAAACAGGCAATCAGCAGAATAAAAACCGCTACGATAGAAAAAATATATACATTCTTGATGCTTCCTGAATTGCTGTCGTTTCGGGTGGAATGCAAATAGGCTTCCGGAAATTTTTCAAGCATTAAGGTGGGATACATATTCAACTGCTTCATCTCCGTCCCATTCATTTTTTCAAGAAAAGCAGGAATCTGTTTTTCAAAGGCAGCAGCATTCGTTCCCGGTTTGAGTAACACATATGTTCTGTTCCCATAATTTCCCCATTGATTGTCCAGATTCGGATTCAGTTTCCGGGTCAGTGTATTCATAGATACCAGCATATCTGCCTGGATCATGGAATTCTCCGGAATGTCTTTCATTACGCCGGTTACCTTGGCTGTAAATCCATCGCCGGTCAGTAGAATAGTTTGTCCGATCGGATCCGAATTCCCAAAATATTTTTTCACGGCAGATTCTGAAAAAACGACATTGAGGGGCTCATTCAGGGCAGTACGCGGGTTTCCTTTGATCAGTTTGAAATCAAAGACCTGGAAAAACGAAGAATCTGCCCACAGAGATTTTTTCTCTTGGAATTTGACATTGCCCTTTCTCACCAATAATTCATCATCAGTAGTCCTGACAGCCGCTTCCACCTGTGGAAAACCACCCATTAAGTGAGGACCCACGGCCCATGAGGGTCCACCGGGTTTCATAGTTTCTGTAGGTGTTTTGATATCGCAGATAATACGATATATGCGGTCGCCCTTGCTATGGAATTTATCATAGCTTAATTCAAATCGCACATACAGAAATATCAGGAAACAGGCGGTCATACCAACCGTTAGTCCCAGGATATTAATCAGGGAAAAAACGCGGTGGCGCCATAGATTTCTGAAGGCAATTTTGAAATAATTCCTGAGCATTTTTTTAAGTTGACAGCATACAGTTGACAGTTGACAGTCGATTCCTCCCAATAGGATCAAATGTCAGCAACTGTAATACTGATTTTAGTTTTAGGCTTTGGGCTTTGCGCTTTAGGCTTACACCAGAATATTCTCAGTAACAGTTTGTCCATCCAGCATCCGGATGATACGGTGACTGTAACGTGCATCGTGTTCAGAGTGCGTAACCATGATAATGGTCGTTCCCTGTTCGTTGAGGTCCGTCAATAGTTCCATCACTTCATTACCATTGGAAGAATCCAGGTTTCCCGTAGGTTCATCCGCGAGGATCAGTTTGGGCTTATTGACAACTGCGCGCGCTACGGCAACCCTCTGTTGCTGACCGCCTGACAACTGTTGCGGGTAGTGGTTGCGGCGATGCATGATCTGCATCTTGTCCAGCATTTCTTCCACACGTTTTTTTCTTTCATCTCCTTTCACACCGAGGTAGATCAGGGGCAGTTCCACATTTTCGAAAACCGTGAGTTCATCGATCAGGTTAAAACTCTGGAATACGAAGCCGATATTCCTTTTTCTCAGGTCAGCTCTTTTGCGTTCATTGAATCCGGCTACTTCAATGCCGTTGAACAGGAAGCTGCCACTATCCGGATCGTCAAGCAGGCCGAGTATATTTAAGAGGGTTGACTTGCCGCAGCCTGAAGGTCCCATGACGGCTACAAATTCTCCTTCTTTCACTGCGAAAGAGAGTTTGTTCAGTGCGATGGTTTCTACTTCTTCTGTTCTGTAGACCTTTTCCAGATCGTGAATCTTTATCATTGCTTTTATTTTATACTGTGAATGAGGGTTATTTTTTTAGAATGAGTTCCTGCATAGTTCCATAATTTTCATAACTGCTCGTGACCACTTTGTCGCCCGGGTTCAGACCGGATAATACTTCATAG
>DASSGT010000452.1:0-3784 GCA_035693345.1 Puia sp.
CCATAACGCGATTGTACATGGATGCACCATCCAGGATAATGTGCTGATCGGCATGGGATCCATCATTATGGACGGGGCTGAAATCGGCAGTAATTCCATAATAGCCGCCGGTGCCGTAGTACTGGAAAATACCAAAGTAGAGCAGGGTGCCATTTATGCGGGCATTCCCGCCCGTAAGCTGAAGGACATTCCCCAGGACCTTATCCATGGCGAAATCGAGCGGATCGCCAACAATTATATCCAGTATGCGGATTGGTTCCGCTAAGCCCATCCTAAGCTTAATGCTTAAGGCTCAAGGCTTAAGGCTGTCTATGTTTAACCATTTGATAAACGGTAGCTGGTTTCAATTTTACACTTTCTTAATAATGCAATACGCTTTAAGCGTTAGGCGTTAAGCTTTAGGCTTAAATGGCCTTTTCGCCCTGGCCTGAAACCACTCCAGTTATCGAAGATATCCTGCAATTCATCGAGTTTCAGGGTAGTTCATTGCAAATCCGGGCTCTTTTTTGTAGGTTTAAATTGTTAAAGCGTATCCAAATGAAACCAAGTAAGAATCTTCTTTATTTAACGCTGCTGTGCATCCTGTTCGGCATGTTGATTTCCTGTAAAGCTCAGTATGGTTGTCCTTCCAATGGAAAAAATGTGGGAGCAGAGAGAATTTTGAGTGGAGAGAAAGTTCCCAAAGCACCAAAATTCAAAGCCTAGTTAATAACTAATAACTAATAATTAATAACTATATCCAATTCCTATAAAAACACGATCATGTATTCTGTTAACCATCTAAATCCCACCACTATGAGCCTTACATTACGCACCGACTTCGGTTGTACCGAAGCAGTTATCGACGATGATTGCGGCCTTAAAAGATTTTATGAAGTCGCCAATATTTTGTCTGACGACCTGGATGTAAATTTCAACCACAAAACAGACGATTTCGATTCGCTGATGTGGGACTTTTCTTTCAAGGGTCATGTTCTTACCCTGCATTATAATATTTATACGGGTATTTCAATCTATCCCAGAAAATTCCGGGAAGCGCCCAGAAAAGACAATGATGCAGTTGTAGAAGTAGCTCATTTTCTGGAAGGAAAACTTTTGATCCATACGGCTAACCGTCTGGCATCTTAATATGTTTTTTCTTCAATCGACTCGAGCATCATACAATAACTCACATAACGATCAAACGAAAGCTTGCCCTCTCCGAGGGCTTTTTTTATGGCACATCCCGGCTCATTCACATGCAGACAATTATTAAACTGGCAATCCGCCAGTCTCGAACGCATCTCCGGGAAATAATGGGAAAGCTCCTGTTTTGGAATATCTACCAGCCCGAATTCACGGATGCCCGGCGTATCAATGATATGAGCTTTTAATAATGGCAGGTCATACATTTCAGCAAAAGTCGTGGTATGAATTCCCTTCCCGCTCCAGCCACTGACCCCCTGTGTTTTAAGTTCCATCCCCGGCACGATGTAATTGATAAAAGAAGATTTTCCCACACCTGAATGGCCACTGAGCAAACTGGTTTTATTTCTCAGGATCTCTTCTACTCCGTCTAACCCCGTTTTATCTGCAAGACTCATTAGGATCACCGGATAACCGGCTTCCTCATACATCTCTTTTCTCTCTTCAAAAAGATCTATTTCCTTTTTCCGGTAGATATCTGATTTATTAAAAATAATAACGGACGGAATATGATAGGCTTCTCCAGACACCAGAAAACGATCGATAAAACCCTGTGAGGTTTTCGGATCTTTCAGCGTTGCAAGTAACAATGACTGATCCAGGTTGGAAGCGATGATATGGTGCTGATATTTATTTGCAGGAGACTGGCGGTTGATATAATTATTTCTTTCGTCAATACCCGTGATCATCATTCCGCCTTCCTCACCCCCTGCTTCCACTTCAATATTCACCCAGTCACCAACAGCAATGGGATTGGTAGAAGTAATGCCATCAATTTTGAAAATCCCTTTTATGCGGGCGATGGAAAAATTCCCGTCCTCTGTCTTTACTGTATACCAGCTGCCCGTTGATTTATATACTCTGGCGCGCATCAGGGAAATTTTCTAAAGAGAGTGAATCGTAATATCCATTCCAATACCAGGCACATAACGGCCGCAAGAATGAAAGGAAAAAATTTCTCTGTGTAATGAGTGAAGGTCGTTACCTGATACCGGGATTTTTCAAGTTTGTCGATTTCCTTATAGATCGTTCCCAGACTTTCATTATCTGTGGCGCGAAAATATTTTCCGCCGGTTTCATTAGCGATCTGCGTAAGAAGTTTTTCATCAATACTTACTTTTTCACGCTGCATGATCACACCACTGCTGGTCTGTACCGGAACCGGCGCAAATCCTTCGGTTCCCACACCCACAGTATATACGCGTACGTGGTAAGACTTGGCGATCTCCTTGGCAGTATTTGGATCGAGGCGGCCGCCATTGTCTTCTCCATCCGTAAGTAATATAATCACCTTACTTTTCGAAACGGATGAACGAAGCCTTTCCACGCCGGTGGCCAATCCGCTTCCGATGGCCGTACCATCTTCAAGCAAACCGCTTTGAACATTAAACAACTGAGATTTCAACACGGCATGATCCGTTGTTAGCGGACACATCGTAAAACTTTCCCCGGCGAAAATCACCAGGCCCATGCGATCTGTCGGACGACGGTCAATAAAATCTGATGCCACCTGTTTGGCTGCTTCCATCCGGTTGGGCGTAAAATCCTGCGCCAGCATGGATCCGCTGATATCAAGACAAAAAACAATATCAATGCCTTCCCCGGAAGTGAGTTGTTGTTCGCTGCCCGTTTGAGGCCTTGCCAGAGCGATAATAATACAGGATATCGACAGCATCCGAAGAATAAACAGGATATGACGAAGCATGGTCTTCCATGACCGTCCGCGACCAAAGGCTTTTACACCCGACACCAGGAAAGTTCCCTGCAGACGAACCGGCGGCCGGAGATAAAAATATATCAGCAGCGGAACCCCTGCAAAGAGGACAAAAAACCAGGGTTTGGCAAAATGAATATTTGATATCCAGTCGTATAACACTTTAATACTTTATTACATTAAAATCTGACCGCCGCTTAGTTGTTAGTTGTTGGTTGTTAGTTGTTAGTTATAGTTCCATATATAGTAGCTAACAACTAACAACTAATCACTAACAACTCATTTCAGTTCATTTATAAGGACAATCGAGTTTTTTATTATTTCCCAGTTGTTGTCATTTTCATAGGGACCCGGAATGTATTTCGCGAACTTCACAAAATCTCCCATACGCAGGGCAGCAGTCAGATTGGAAAAAGCATCCCGGTCCATCTTCAGATTGCTAAGACTCAGAATCAGTTCCTCCGATGTCTTTTCCATGGTCACGAGACCCAGATGTCTGTTCACAAATATTCGCAATGTATCAGTCAGTCCGGAATAATATTTTTTTACGGAAGAAGGATCTTCCTTCAGCATCTTTTTTAATGACTCCAGATTTGCAAGAGCCTCATCTATCGGGGTAACGCGGGCGATCTCTTCGATGACCGATGACGGTTGACCGATGACCGCTGGCGGCTTTCGTATGAACCAAATAAATAAGAACAATGATATCGCCGCAACTGCTCCCACAATCCAGGGAATATATTTTACATCAGGATTTTCCAGATCACGAATGCCTTTAATATCATGATAATCCTGTGCCGTATCAACTTTGCCATAAGAAACGTCGATGAGAAGTGAATCGGTTTTATGAAGCTGATTACCGATGACAACAGCAAATGCCGGGAT
>DASSGT010000453.1:0-2973 GCA_035693345.1 Puia sp.
CAAATACTTCGTATCCATTTCTTAAGAAGTAGGGACGATTTCTTCCGCTGCCACATCCCACGTCCAGTATTTTCTTGAGGTCATCGTAACAGCCTTTGAGTAATTCGTCGTTCAGTGTAAATCGATTTCTCCGTTAAATACTCACCGAAAACCACCGTTTACTCAATACCCGGTCTCCTAGGTTAAGGTTGGATCTAAATTATGGGGAGAATGGAATTAAGAATTTTAACCCCAATAAAGCTGCCATGATAAAAGGAATTAGCATTCTGTTGCTAGTTGTCACTCTAATCTCACCCGCCTGTATTTTTTGCCAGTCTGTCCAGGCTCCGCAGGCTCCCCAACCTTCTCCCTACCCGAAAATTGTGACCTATATGTGTTTTTTCTTACCCGTTGTATCAACAAGCAGTAAAACTACAACCTGGAATTTTTCAGGTACATTTTCATTAGGGGTCGCTACGGGAATAAACATATTGTACAGTGACAGATTCGGATTCAGCTTTGATTTGGGCCCTGTTATTACAACCACAAAAGGACTCAGCAAAGTCAGCAATTTTATTTTTGATCCGGGGCCCATATTCAGGTTAAAAAAAGGGTTATTCTATTATTACGAGGATAGCTTTTGAAACAGCGGGAAGATTTGGAGAAAGTACAGTGCTCGCAAAGGCCTTCACTCCAGGTAAAAAAAACAGTTTGTTTGTTTCACTGGGAATTCCCATCCGGTTCGGCAACAACCTGCCTGCTTCTATAGGTGCAACCCTCTTTTTTGGTATCGCCTTTAAATAGAACGGTTAAACAGGAAAAATATGGAGGAACAAAACCGGCATCTCGCCGCTATTCTTTTTACAGATGTTGTCGGCTATACGGCCATGATGCAGCTAAACGAGCAGAAGGCTGTGACGGCCATCAAAAAACATAATGCCGTTCTGGAAAAGATAGCTGCCGCACATCATGGCCAGATGATTAATTACTATGGGGACGGAAGCCTTTCTATTTTCCAAAGTGCTACGGAAGCCATTCAGTCCGCCATGGAGGCACAGCAGGAGATGCAAAAAGATCCCGCAGTTCCGCTGCGTATCGGGCTCCACATCGGAGAGATTTTTTTTGAGGATGGAAAGGCTTTGGGCGATGGTGTAAATGTCGCCTCCCGAATTCAGTCCCTGGGACAGGCCAATACGATCCTTTTTTCAGATGAAATCCATAATAAAATTAAAAATAACCAGGAATTCAAATCTGTTTCCCTGGGCCTCTTCGATTTTAAAAATGTGGACAAACCCGTGGAAGTATATGCGCTGGCCAATGAAGGTTTATTCGTTCCGAAACGGGAGAATATGGAGGGGAAATTAAAGCACTTGAACCGCCCCCCTTACAGGAAACGGATTTTTGCAGCTGTGGTATTGTTCCTGTTGATATGCACAGGATTTTTTTATAAACATTATTCGGTAAAAAAGAAATTTACCGGCCTGGATAAGTCAGTTGTCGTGATCCCTTTTGTGAACATGAGTGGCAATAAAACAAATGAATATTTAGGCGATGGTATAGCGGAAGATATTACAACCCAGCTATCGAAAATTCCAGCCCTGAAAGTGATTTCCGGATTTGCCATGTCCAGGTATAAGAATTCTACTAAAACGTTTAAACAAATTGCCGAAGAAACGGGTGTTGCCTCCTTGCTGGTTGGCAACATACAGATGATCGGAGAGGAGGTCAGGATCACGGCCAGGTTGATTGATGCCGGTACGCAGGAATTAATATGGTCAAATAAATTCGATAATAAAAATAAAAACGATATCCTCACCATTCAGAGTAATGTGGCCCTGCAAATCGCGGAAGAACTCGATGCCAACCTTTCCAAAGACGAAAAAAATAATATTCAAAAAACATCCACCAACAACCCCGCGGCCTATGACCTTTGCCTGAAGGGCCGCGCATTCTGGAACCAACGGAATGAAGCGGCACTCAGGAAAGGACTTATATTTTTCGATTCATCCATCAAACTGGATCCCCTCTATTCAAACGCATTTTCCGGGAAAGCAGATTGCCTGACGGCATTGGGTTACGGTAGTTACGATGCACCCGTCAACACATTTTTAAAAGCACAGGAAGCGGCTACCCGGGCGCTTGAACTTGACCCATCGCTGGCTGAACCACATACCTCATTGGGTTATATTAATTTCTATTATTCCTGGAACTGGGCGGGAGCTGAACATGAATTTCAGAAAGCCATTTCCCTGAATCCTAAATATGAAATTGCCTATGACTGGTATGGTGTCTACTTAACGGCTATGGAAAAATTTGATGAAGCAGGTAAGACAATTGAAATAGCACGTTCAATAAATCCTTTGTCACCCTTTATCATTACGGATATGGGATTCAGTATGTATTACGGAACAAAATATGATGAAGCTATACGTTCCCTCAAATCGACGATTGAACTTTTTCCCGCATTTCCGCTCGCACATCTTTGGCTGGGACGGGCATATCAGGCTAAGAAAATGTATACAGAAGCACTAAATGAATATCAATTGGCACTTGCAGTCAGCAAAGACTTTGTCCCCACCATTGCCGCCATGGGATATGTTTATGGGATAACAGGTAAAAAAGGGGAAGCAGAAAAAATATTATCAAGGTTAAATGAAATGTCAACGCATAAGTATGTAACTCCCTATGGGTTTGCGCTGGTGTACGCTTCACTGGGTAATAAGGATAAAGCATTTGAATATCTTGAAAAAGCCTACGTAGATCGTTCCCATTGGCTTGTATGGCTTAAACTGGATACCAGATGGGAGTCCATCCGATCCGACAAAAGATTTACAGATCTGTTGAACAAGGTTGGATTACCCAACTGATCAGGGGAATATTTTTAATCCACAAACCCGGCCATTGTAATCGTACATCCAATGTATCGAATGCGGACACTCCTGCGCATGTACATCCGGATTCCACCTGATTTTCATTGCATTAAAAAACGGCACG
>DASSGT010000454.1:0-3161 GCA_035693345.1 Puia sp.
TGAACTCCACGCAATCGGATCAGGTGGCTACATACAACAAAAATGGTGTGACTACCATTCTTACAGACGGGACTGCTTATGCGGATGCCATGGCGATTGCCGTTTCCGGAACCGATATTTATGTCGGAGGGGTGCTTAAAAATCCGAACACCCTGCAACATGTGGCCACTTATTGGAAAAACGGAATAGCTGCCGATTTAGCTGACTCCAATACATATTCAGGAGTCAATAGTCTTTTTATTGCTGGTACCGATCTGTTTGCAGCGGGTTATATGCAGGAAGCTGGCAAACCCCATATCGAGGCGGTCTACTGGAAAAACGGAGTGATGGTAAAACTTACCGACGGATCGAATATGGCAACCGCCAATTCTATTTTTGTTTCAGGCACCGATGTATATGTAGCGGGTCAGATTCAGGTACTACCGAATGTAAATTTCAAGGCGCTATATTGGAAAAACGGAACGCCGGTTGAATTGTCTGATGGATCAAAAAATGCCCTTGCGAAGGGCATTGCAGTGAACACAAATGATGTTTATGTGGCAGGTAACGAAGGACAATTTGCGAAGTATTGGAAAAACGGTTCATCAGTCAATCTGGATGATGGCAGCAAAATGGAGCCGGTTACCGGAATTGTTGTCGTCACCCCTTAAGGTTGCGCAGGATTTGAAAAGCACAATGAACCGACCTACAGAAAATTTATATCTACTGAACGATAATATGCCAACCTTTCAAAAATGGCTGACACATCTCATGAAATTGACTGGTCCGAATGAGTAAGAGTTTTCACTTAGATCACATTTACAATTTGACGCGTCCATGTTGCCAGTTAAAAAAGATTAAATTGTTATTACAAATCTGGCATCATGAATTATTTAAGAATTGCCTGGCGGAATCTGAAGAAGAACAAGGGATTTACCTTCATCTATATTCTCGGCCTGTCCATCGGGCTCGCAGTCTTTATTCTGGATTGCCTTTGGATCCATGATGAGCTGTCATTTAATAAATATCACAAACACTATGACAGAATTGCCCAGGTGATGCATAATGCCGTATCCAATAGCGAAATCACAACTCTTTTTTGGAATCCCTATCATCTCGGGGACTTACTCAACAAGCAAAATGGTAGTGATTTCAACCAGGTAGTGATGTCCACCTATCCGGGTGGTCATATTCTGGCGTACGGTGACAAGAAACTGACTGTGGAGGGAAATTTCATGAGCCCCGGTACGCCTGCGATGCTCAGTTTGGAATTTGTCAGCGGTTCACAAAATGGACTGGGCAGTCTTTATTCAATTCTTCTTTCGGAAACAACTGCCAGGAACTTATTCGGATCAGAGAATCCGATCGGTCGGACCATTCGACTGGAAAATAAAACAGACGTGAACGTAACCGGAGTATACAAAGACATACCATCCAATTCCGATTTTAGTCATTTGTACTTTATCGCTCCCTGGGAGCTATACCTGACAATATTCCCAAATATGAAAATTCCCAATCCCTGGGATAACAATAATTTTTTAACCTATGTACAACTGACGGACCAGGCAGATATCAATAAAGTGTCTGCGAAAATAAAGGATCTCAAAAAAAATGATTTGAAAAACGGAAAAACTGATCCTTACAAAAAAGAATTTTTTCTATTTCCAATGAGCAAATGGCATTTATATTCTGAATTTAAGAATGGCATAAATACAGGCGGGAGTATAGAATATGTCTGGTTGTTCGGACTCATTGGTATTTTTGTTTTGCTATTAGCCTGTATCAATTTTATGAACCTGAGCACGGCCACTGCGCAAAGCCGGGCAAAGGAAATAGGAATACGAAAAACCATCGGATCTCTTCGACGTCAATTGTTCCTACAGTTCATGGCTGAATCCATGCTGCTCGTCTTTTTCGCCTTTCTGGTTTCGCTGATTTTAGTGATGGTATCTATGCCATTTTTTAATGGGCTTTCAGGAAAAGACCTGCACATTTTTTGGAATGCGCCAATATTTTGGATAGCCAGTCTTCTTTTTTGCTTTTTAACAGGAATTCTGGCGGGCCTGTATCCGGCGCTTTATCTCTCGTCGTTTAAGCCGGTGAATGTATTAAAAGGTACATTTCGATTCAGCCCGATGGCCATCCTGCAGCGTAAGTCCCTGGTGGTTTTGCAATTCATAGTATCAACCATTTTAATCATCAGCACCCTGGTCGTTATCAAACAGCTTCAGTTTGCGAGAGATGCAAAGAGAATCGGCTATAATCCAAATAACCTGATCACTTTGTTTGAAACGCCGGAGATTCATAATCATTTCGCTGCTTTCAGGGATGAAATAGAGAAATCCGGAATGGTGGAACAGGTTGTTGAATCTACCAGTCCAACGACAGAATATTACGTTGACGATGGACATTTCAACTGGCCCGGAAAAGATCCCAATCTGCAAGTTGATTTTCCAATAAGCAGTGTCAGCCCGAATTATGGTAAAACGATTGGATGGGAGATTCTGCAGGGGCGCGATTTTTCGAACAATATGGCTTCAGATTCGAACGCATTCATCATCAATGAAGCAGCGGCCAGGTTTATGTCACTAAAAAATCCGGTTGGAACCAGAATTGAACGTTTTGGTAAGTTCTATACTGTTATAGGCGTGATTAAAGATATCATTTTCGAGTCCCCTTACCAGCCCGTACATCCATACATTTATATGACTAACGGAGGAAGTTATGTTCTGACCATTAAGTTAAATAAGGAAAAAGATGTTGCAAAGGCATTAAGCGGAATCAAAAGCGTTTTCGGGAAATACAACCCGGAACTGCCTTTTGATTATAAGTTTGTAGATCAGGAGTACGGGAAGAAGTTCCAGAATGAAGAACGGACAGGTAAGCTATCCGGTTTTTTTGCCTTGCTGGCAGTCTTTATATCCTGTCTCGGCATTTTCGGACTAGCCATCGTAGTAGCAGATCAGCGGATAAAGGAAATTGGTATTCGAAAAGTTCTTGGCTCAACTGTGTTTAAGCTTTGGATCCTTTTAGCTAGGGATTTCATCATGCTGGCAATTCTATCCCTGTTGATCGCTTCACCGGTCAGTTTCTATTTGATGAACCGATGGCTGCAAAACTATCCTTCCCACACAGAAATTTCAGCAATGGTATTTGTCATTCCTATCATAGGTTTATTATTT
>DASSGT010000455.1:0-2085 GCA_035693345.1 Puia sp.
AAAGGGATCGGTCAAATTCAGTTTGAAGGCCCCGGATCAGACAATCCACTGGCCTATCGCTGGTATGATGAAAAAAGAATCGTTGCGGGAAAGCCGCTGAAATCATGGCTCCGCTTTGCATGCGCATACTGGCATAGTTTCACTGGAAGCGGTGCTGATCCTTTTGGTGAGGCTACTCATTTATTTCCCTGGAATAAAAAAACGGACCCACTGGAGAGGGCCAGGGATAAGGCAGACGCCGCGTTTGAATTCATCTCAAAACTGGGTTTACCCTATTATTGTTTTCATGATGTGGACGTAGTGGATTACACCAATGACGTGATTGAAAATGAGAAAAGGCTTCAGGCAATGACCGGTTATCTTTCTGAAAAGCAAAAAGAAACCGGGATCAGGCTGTTATGGGGCACCGCAAATTTATTTACACACAGAAGATATATGAACGGAGCGGCTACCAATCCTGATTTTCATGTACTCGCTCACAGCGCTGCACAGGTGAAAGCGGCATTGGACGCAACGATTGCCCTGGGAGGCGAGAATTATGTTTTCTGGGGTGGACGTGAAGGATACATGAGTCTGTTGAACACCAATATGAAAAAAGAAAAAGAGCATCTTGCTCAATTCCTGCACACTTCTGCCGCCTATGCCAGAAAGAACGGTTTTACGGGACAGTTTTTTATTGAACCAAAACCCTGTGAGCCTACCAAACATCAATACGATTATGATGCAGAAACAGTAATTGGTTTTCTGCGTCAGTATGATTTACTCAATGACTTCAAATTAAACCTGGAAGTAAACCATGCCACATTAGCCGGTCATACCATGAATCATGAAATGCAGGTGGCTGTGGATGCCGGTATGCTTGGCTCTATGGATGCCAACCGGGGTGATTATCAAAATGGCTGGGATACCGATCAGTTCCCGAATAATATTAATGAACTGACTGAATGCATGCTGGTCTTATTAAAGGCCGGTGGATTTAAAGGAGGAGGCATCAACTTTGATGCAAAGATCAGAAGAAACAGTACAGATCCCGGAGATCTGTTCTTTGCCCATGTCGGTGGTATTGATGTGTTCGCCAGAGCGCTTATCACGGCTGATAAAATCCTGCAAAAGTCAGACTATAACCAGATCAGAGCGGAGCGTTATGCAAGTTTTGACAGCGCAGAAGGAAAAGCCTTCGAAGAAGGAAAGCTATCGCTGGAAGATTTGAGGGATTATGCCATTCAAAATGGTGAACCTAAAATTATCAGTGGCAGACAGGAATATTTGGAGAACCTTATAAACCATTACATTTAACTGTCTCTGAGAAGGAAGATCCTGTAACGAATGCTATTTTTTTGAAAAGCCATTATGAAATGAAAATTTCAATCGGAGCCATCGCACTTGCTGCCCTGGGGATAACCGGTTTTTTCGCAGAAGACATTTCTCTGAAAAACCATTTTAAAAATGCTTTTTTCATCGGAGCAGCATTGAATGCTTCCGAAATTGAAGAAAAAAATCCCGCGGAATCATCATTCATCACGACACAATTCAATTCCATTACACCGGAAAATATTATGAAATGTGAAGTGATTCATCCCGGCTGGAACGAATATCATTTTGACCTGGCAGACAAATACGTGGCTTACGGGCTGAAACATCAGATGTTTATTGTTGGTCATACGCTGATATGGCATAGCCAGCTGTCACCCTTTGTAAAGAATATCAAAAGCAGCGACTCTCTCCTGCTTTTCATGACCAATCACATCAACACCGTAGCCGGCCGCTATGCAGGCAAAGTAAATAGCTGGGATGTGGTGAATGAAGCACTAAATGAAGACGGCACCCTGCGACATTCGATTTTCCTGGATAAATTAGGAGAGGATTATATACGCCGTGCATTTGAACTGGCTGCGAAAGCCGCTCCGAATACCGAACTATATTACAATGATTACAATATCGAACAACCGAAAAAAAGAGCGGGTGTTGTGGCACTGGTAAAAAAACTCAGAGCAGGCGGAACACGCATTGACGGCGTTGGTATACAGGGTCACTGGAGTATTGTTGGGCCGCCATTACAAGATATTGAAAACAGCATCCTGGAAT
>DASSGT010000456.1:0-2009 GCA_035693345.1 Puia sp.
TGGCCTGGCTGACATCGACACAGACGAAATTAAATCATAAAGATCACCGGCTTCATGTTTTGGACTATGGGCATCTTCGTTGCTGTCTTTATCACATACCTGCATTTCCGGACCAGTGTTCCATGTTTCTTTATATTTCGCAGTATCTTCTATCACGAAAATCATGATTCCACTATTCGCCTTTCTGGCAATTTTCCACTCCATTTTTAAATCAAAATTGCTAAATGTATCATTGGAAACCATATCCCCGCCACCAGCGGTCTGGTAGCCGTTTTTCGGTCCGGGTTTTAAATGAATGGAAAAGCTATCTATATTCCAGGCTGACCCGGGTGTTTTTTTACCATAGGTATGCCAGTCTTTGAGTGAAACTCCATCAAATAACGAAATCCAACCGCTGTCTGATAAAACGATTGCAGGTTTTAGTGTGGAATCTTCCTTCGTCGGCTGAGGTGGTGAAAATTTAAAGCTGTTTTGATTCTGACAGGAAATCAGGATTAATAAGCAAAAGGCGAATAAATAATTCAAAACTGACAATGATGAAGTTTGTAAGGTGAGAAAGTAAGTAATTTTAGTCAAACCTTATGTTGTTATACAAGGATAAAGCGTCTCTGGAAAATTTTTCCGAAAGCTGTCAACTGGAATGGCTGGAAACCAACGGCCTGGGCGGCTGGTCCGGGAGCAGTTTGTCGGGATGCAATACGCGGCGTTATCATGGATTATTGATGGCAGCGGTCAAACCACCCACTGAAAGGATGCTCCTGATTTCCAAGCTGGATGACAGTATTATCATCGGCGACAAACAGTATGATTTAAGCATCAATGATTATGGAGAGACTCTTTACCCGAACGGAATTCAGTATCTGAATTCTTTTAAGAAGGATATTTTTCCGGAATGGAATTATGAAGCCGCCGGTATCAGGTTGCGTAAAACCATAACGATGGTATATGGAGAAAACACAACACTGATACGGTATGAAGTTCTTCAGGCGGACAAATTATTTATCCTTCAACTGTTGCCGCTTATTGCTGCCAGAGGATACCATCAACTGCAGCATGCCTCCAATAATATTTTCTGGGATGTGGAATTCAGGAACGGCTTATTCCATAATCAACCTTATGAAGGGGCACCGGATATATTTATATCGGTTCCCGGATCCACATATCAACCAGTGAATAAATGGTACTATCATTTTAATTACCTGCAGGAGAAATATCGGGGCCTGGATTATGAAGAAGACCTTTTCAATCACGGTTTGTTCAATGTGCAAATGAGGGATGGTGATTCATTAAATATTGTCCTTTCGACAAATGATCCGACGGGGAAGAATCCGGTCACATTATTTGAAACTGAGAAGAACCGGAAATTATCCCTGAGGAAGGGTGTGACGGGCGAACTACTGCGAAAACTGGTTCTGGCTGCAGATCAGTTTATTGTAAAACGAGAAATTCCTGCAGAAACAAACACAGGACCACCCATCGCACTGAAAACGGTCATTGCAGGATATCACTGGTTTACAGACTGGGGCCGCGATACGATGATCTCCCTGCCCGGACTTTGTCTGGAAACCGGTCGTTATAATGATGCAGGAAAAATTATTGCCGTATTTGCAAAATCGGTGAGTGAGGGCATGTTGCCCAATCGTTTCCAGGATAATAATCAGCCGCCGGAATATAATAATGTGGACGGGACGCTATGGTATTTTAATGCGGTTTTCTCTTATCTCCAAAAAACTAATGACAGGAAATTTATTTTGACTGATATTCTGCCGGTTCTGAAAAATATCATTGAATGGCATTTTAATGGAACCCGGTATCATATTCATGTTGACAATGATGGTTTACTCTATGCCGGTGAGGCAGGACAACAACTCACATGGATGGATGCCCGCGTTGACAACCGGGTCATTACTCCGCGCATGGGAAAGCCTGTGGAGATCGAAGCATTGTGGTATAATGCACTAAAAATTTTCGAGACGCTTCTTACTATGAATGGTGAAACCGAACAGGCA
>DASSGT010000457.1:0-4444 GCA_035693345.1 Puia sp.
GTGAGTCAATGGGTTTTATCAGAGAAAGCCGGAAATATCCGTCTTTATCACTGTTTACAGCGAGGCCATGATGATCCTCCGAGACAACTGCATATTGCAGGGGCTCGCCATTCGTTTTATCGATTATTTTACCGGAAATAATTTTTTGTGAAAAGGCCGGAACACCAGATACTATCAATATTAAAATAAAAATATTTCTCATGATTCAGTTCAATTGTACTGCTTGAATAACCCTGCATGATCATCCATCAAATGGTTGACCAGGTCCGTTTAACGGATTAGAATAAGATGCCGTGTAAGATTCTTAAGCGATGGGAGGACGAAAAAGATGGCTGCGATAATTTTCAGTCATACGCTGAGCGTTTACAGCCAATGGATGAGTCTCGGGTAAATGACTGCAACCGAACTGGGGTTGACGGATGGGTTCAAAAAAATCGATGATTAATATTTTGATTGTCGACTGACGGTTCTCTGTATTCTGATTATCATTGGCCTTAGCCAGTTGTTTATTTAAATAACACCTACCTGCACAATGCATTTCAGATTTGAATCTGTTTTCACAGAGGTTTTCCGTAATGAAGTTTTTATTCAGCGAGTAGTCGATCAGGGAAATGGGCATGGCCATCATCCTGATCAGAACGATCAGGGCAAGGTAAACAACCGTGCAATGATGGATAATCTTATTCATCTTGGCGCAAATATATGAAATGACCCATAAAGCCCCCGTCGGATATCAGCTTTTAAATCCCGAGGGAGATTCCGGGAAATAAAGAACTTTGTTTTAAAATCTGAAAATGAGTAATGACTTCAATCGTAAGATTATCTGGATAACAGGTGCCTCCTCAGGTATTGGTGAAGCACTGGCCTATGCATTTTCTTTCCGGGGAGCGAGTCTTATCCTTTCCGGGAGAAGGACTGCGGAGCTGGAAAGGGTTCAGCTTTCCTGCAGATATCCCGATCAGGTTAAAATTCTTCCCCTGGATCTGTCAGATATACCCTCACTGGAAAATAAAACGGAAGATGCCATTCGATGTTTTGGCCAGATAGATATTCTTGTACACAATGGCGGCATATCCCAGCGATCCCTGGTAGTCGAAACACCCTTGGAAATACATAGAAAGGTGATGGAAGTGGATTATTTTAGTTATGTCGCCATCACAAAAGCGATTTTGCCGCATTTTCTCTCCCGCAAAGCAGGACATTTCGTAGTGACGAGCAGCGTGATGGGGAAAATAGGAACTCCGATGAGGTCAGCCTATGCCGCAGCTAAACATGCATTACATGGATTCTTTGATTGCCTGCGTGCGGAAGTTTCGCCTCACAATATTAAAGTGACCATCCTCACACCCGGATATATTAAAACAAATGTTGCGTTAAATGCGATTACAAAAGATGGAACCAGTCTCGGCAAACAATCGAAAAATATAAGCAATGGTCTTTCACCCGGTAAGGCAGCCGTTCAGATATTGAAAGCCATTTCCCGCGGCAGTTATGAAACCTATATTGGAAAATTCGGCGGCGAGAAAATCAGCCTATGGATTATGAGGTTCGCTCCAGGCGTGCTGATTAAAAGAGCACCATCATTCGGACCGAAATAACTCCCTTAGTCTTTCCCGGCCGGATGCGACCAATGATTCTTTCCAAAAGAAAAATTGACGGCCAGTAAGGGGCCATTATAACCCCATTTAAAATTGCCGGTAACATCTTTTTTCGTGGTAATCACTTTGAAATCAAGTCCGGAATAACCCAAAGACAAATCCAGTCGCTTAACCAGTCTGTATATAAAAGTAAGATTGAATGCCAGTAATCGTCCGGTATTCTGGTTGGTGGTCAGTGTAAAATAAGAGATGTCACCATTAATGGCAAACCGGTTACTGGTAGCAAATCCTCCCCATATTCCGATGTCGGGCAGAGGCGCCGTAAATCCAAAATTATTGCTGACCGAAGCGCCGCTGCTTGTTCCATGCAGTGAAATACCAGTATTAGCACCAACAATATGTGTACCTATAAATACGCCGGCTTCATAGGTAGGCTTTGAGAGAATAGCATATCCGTATGAGAATTGATATATGGCTGTATTAAAAAAAGTATAAACAGAGGAATTTACAGGATAGATGTTATCGTCAAATACAATATCCTTCTTCAGGGTATGGTTTGAACTGCGATTTACATTATAATAATTCAGTGATATTCGGGAGCGCCGGGAAATCCGCCATTGCATATTCGCTAAAAAAGTTCCAACCTCTTTATTAAGACCCATATCTTTTTCGCCATCTATGACTGTTGCATCATCACCGTTTATGCCAACCTGGATACTGGTTTTATTGACAACATAAAAACCACCTGCTGAAATCTTAAATCTCTCAACAAACCAGGGGACAATTATTTTCTCTCTCTTAATTTCTTTTTCCGTTTTCACAGAATCGCTTTCCTGCGCGCGCACATACAAAAAATTAAATAAAATAACTATCACGAGTGATCCCGACTTCATTGATGCAAATTAATGGTATTGTATCAATTCACCATTGAAGCCATATTAGCACAAAATGAAAATAAAATTTATTGCACCGTTAATCCATAGGCTTTCTGCATAGAACTGATTTCGGGATCGCGTCCACGAAAATCCCTGAACATTTTACCATATTCAATGGTGTTCACACCTACCGGTGGTTTATGCTGTCATTTACCATTTGCCGGTTCTGTTTTCTTAATTCACCATTGACAGTTTCTAACCATAACTGAATACCCTGATGACTCCAGTGCGTATCTCCGATTCTGAATAATCTTCCCGGATCGGAATCACTGGAGAAACTGCTGTATACATCAATAACCGGAACTCCCTTCAACCGGGCTGCTTTTTGCAGTTCAGGAATCAGGCCATTATAATGTAGCGGTTGCAGAATGGTAACCGGATTGGGAATGAGCGACAGATATACTTCGTCGAATCCTTCCGCTTTATAGTGATCGTACATGCCCTGTATATTATCGATCATCTTTTGCATTTCCTTCCGGTCCACAGGAGAATAACTACTTGATATATCATTGGGGGCTATCGTCTGCCGTAAGAATAGTCTGCTGCCATCATCAGAGATCACCACATCACCGACCGCCCGTTTAAAAAGGTCATAAGTCAAAGACACTTTAGCTAATTTTATCTGATCCCAAAACCGGTAGCCATACAGGTTAAATTCCAGGTTCCGATTGATTTCATGAGAGAAAATATCCAGGGCCACCATGTTTGCATACATGGCAGGATGACCCGCCGACATCCGGAAAGAACTCTCCGGCTCCTTTTTTTTAAGATGGTGATAGATTTCTAATCTGCCGAGTTCATTTCTTGCCAGGCGTTCCGCAAATTCAATGATGAGGATATTTTTTTTATGCGGATCTAAAGAATAATTCAGGTTTTCATACGTTCGACGGCCAAAATGATATCGGTTCACATAACCGAAAGCAGAATCAGGAACCGACAACAGATAGCTGTCTCCATAAACATACAGATCAATATGACGGCCTCCGGAATCCTCCAAAGGTTTTACAAAGTGATCCTCATCCTTTTCCTGAAACCGGTTTACATGATCCAGGTAGCTCATGGATACGAGGTCGCCGCCAGTCCAGCGATGAGTACCTAACCATCCATCCAGATCCGACCTTTCAGCGGTTATCTTGTTCATCATATGATTAGAGCTGGATATCGTCAGAAGTGCTAATCCGATGAAAATAAAAAATAGCGAGATTATCTTCCGCATCACATCAAAATTGGAAATAAATAAATTGATTCTCGTTGAAAACACCCAGCATATAACAAACAACTACCATGGCCGCGAAATACGAAGCATAAGACAATCCGTTTTTAAAAAAATAGCTTTTAATAAAATATTCACGAAAAAGCATAATGACAATCAACAGCACGGAGGCCCATACTTCATTGATGTGTAAGCCCACATTGAATGGTCCGCTGGTCCAGTGAAAAATGCGACCCAGGTAAAGGAACGATTCGCCCACGGATGGTGATCTGAAGAAAACCCATAGTAAAGTAACCAGACTGAAATTTATCAGGGTAAAAAAGAAACTCCGAAGAGAAAAGTTTTTATTCTCGTTTCGTTTATTTCCCGGAAAGAACGCGGTGAGCAATCCATATAATCCGCCCCATAATATAAAAGTCCAGTTGGCCCCATGCCATAAACCGCTCAGCAAAAAAACAAAAAACACATTGAGCTTTCGCCTGTTTTCTCCGAGCCTGTTGCCACCCAACGGGATATAAACATAATCCCGAAACCAGGTAGAAAGAGAAATATGCCAGCGGGTCCAGAATTCGCTCATTGACCGGGAGCGATAAGGTTCATTAAAATTCTCTACCAGCCGGATACCCATTACCCGAGCAGCACCAATACCGATATCACAATAGCCGGAAAAATCACAATAGATCTGGAAAGAATAAAAA
>DASSGT010000458.1:0-5219 GCA_035693345.1 Puia sp.
CATCGGAGGATTCTGTGTGATATAAACTGAAAAGATAAAAGCGGGTATTTGTAGACGTTAAAAAGTTTTTTTAATATGATTATAGCCTGGAAGGCCCCGGCTGCAATACGTACTTTTCGTTTTTGTTCCTCCCGGATGGAAACGGAAGCAGTTTCTGAAGCATAAGCTTTCGGTTCGTACCGCACCAGATATCCATCCATACATATTTTCATCGACTGAACAAAGTCTTCAATGATAACATCCTCGGATACCTGAAAAAAATGAGAGGTCTTTATGGAAAATAATTCTCCGGCAGCTCCCACAACAGAATACAATTCTGAATCCAGTCTTTTGAGCAAAGATTCATATTTCCAATATATACTTTCGCCGGATCCGACTGCATTGTCTTTCCCTTCTGAAATAATTTTTTTTTCTCCGGCTACAGCGGCTACCCTGGGATCCGCATAGTGTTTCATGATCTCATGTATGGCAGTTTGATTAATCAGGCTGTTGGCGTCCGAAAATATTACATAGGGCGTTTCAACATATTTCATCGCCCGGTTGATCGCTGCGACTTTTCCTTTTCTTTCATTTTGGTGCAATAACACCACACCGGAATATCTATGAATGATATCAGCCGTATCATCCGTTGAACCATCCGTTATAAAGATCCATCTGAGTTTACCCGCAGGATAATCCAGATCCAGGCTGTTTTTCAATTTCCGTTCAATACAATCTGCTTCATTATAAGCAGCCACGACGAGAGTTACATCTGGTTCGAAATCAGTAGACAGTTGACGGCCCTCCTCACCGAATCCCAGCGAAATTGGGTTGGCGGGGTTTTCGTTGATTGCACTTGCTTTAAGCGTTAAGCGTTGAGCTTTTGGCTTTAAAAGTCTTTTTACATTTACAAGTACATAAATGATTAAGCCGTATCCGATATAACTATAGATGATGATAAATAAGCTGAAAAAAAACAGGAACTTAACCATTGTCATCTATTGGTGAATGCTAATTTAAAAGATTCAACCGAAGCGCGGCCGATATTCATTTTATTATTATTTTTGACCCTATCGTATCTTCCAATCTGTTGATTGCCCGTATATAAACACATTTTCCAGACTTTTCTTGTCAGAAGAATCATTTCATCCGAAAAAATATATTGATGATTGCCGGTGATGAATGAATGGACTTCTACTGATTCCTTCCTGAAATTAACCTGTTCTGACATCAAAAAACATTCTGGTACAGAACTGACATCTAAGATCTGTATATAACGATATGGAGCACCGATTTATAAAAAACAGGGATATTGTTCTGTTCAGTTTCCAGCCATGGAATTCAGGGATAGCCTTCAATTTTAAGGACATGGCGTTTGAACTTGCCCGTTATAACCGGGTACTCTTTATTGACCGGGCAGGTGACCGGCATTCAATGATCAAAGGGATCTTCTCGACTAAGAAACCGGAATCAGAAATCCACCCAACTCCCGAACGGATCCAGGATAATTTTTGGATACTTCATCCCAGGTCGATGCTGGAATCAGGCAACTGGTCACCAACTTATAAACTCTTTGACTTTTTCAACAGAACAAATAATAAAAGACTGGCGGCCGAAATCAAAAAGGCGATCCGTGATCTGAATTTCAGCGATTGTCTGATGATCAATGATAACGATTTCTTCAGGGGACTGTACCAGAAATCCCTGCTGCCTGTCCGCGATTACATTTTTTATATCCGGGACGCACTGACCGGCCAGCCCTATTTTAAAAAATATGGTCCCCGTTGCGAGATGGAGATGATCCAGAAAGCAGATCTCGTAGTGGCTAATTCACGCTGGCTTGCGGAATATGCCGGACAATGGAATCCAAACAGTGTCGATATTGGTCAGGGTTGTAACCTGGAGGCATTCATAAAGGACGATTGGCCTGAACCCCCGGATATGAAGTCGATTCCAAGACCCATTGCAGGCTATTGCGGGGCCATCAGCTCCATGAGACTGGATGAATCACTGCTGGTTCATATTGCCCACTCAATGCCTGAGATAAGCCTGGTTTTGGTCGGACCTGCAGACAGTCAGTTTGCCAAAAGTCAGCTCAGGCAACAATCCAATGTCTATTTTCTTGGATTAAAACCGCCGGATCAGACGGCAGCCTATGTGAATCACTTCACTGTTTGTATCAACCCGCAACTAGTAAATCAATTGACGATTGGAAACTACCCAAGAAAAATAGATGAATATCTGGCTTCGGGCAAACCGGTCGTTGCCACCGCTACTGTGGCCATGGAAATGTTTCGGGAATACGCCGAATTATGCAATTCCGGGGAGGAATTTGTACTGGCGATCCGTAAGATACTAAATGAGTCGGGCCTCAACTCCGGAAAATCAGTCGCCGAAAGAAGGGCATTCGCGCTAACACATAGCTGGGAAAATTCCATCGGTGCACTGGGTGATGCATTTTATTTCACAGAAAAAAAACTATAATCCGCTGGTATACAAATTGCACACATTTGTCCGTTATGATAACTCCGGGTGGCAGAACGGATTACGACAGTTTTTGTACTTTTGGCAAAATTTAGGTATATTGTATCCCTGGAACCTTATCCGGTAAACTATGAGGGTTTTTTACTTCGTCTTCCTTATGGTGATTTTTTCTGCGGCTGGCGCTCAGGCCCAGAACCGTCCTGTTGGCTTTGCTGATAACGCAAATCCATCAACCGTTCACTTCTATCCAAACCCCGCAACTTCGATCATTACCTTCGAAGATTTTGCAAAAAAATACGATAAGAATTATACCATCCAGTTATTTAATTTCCTGGGTAAAAAAGTGTATGAATTCAATCTGGCAGATCAGAAGAATATTGTAAACCTTTCCGATTTTTTCCGTGGTATTTATATCTACCAGCTGCGGGATCCTACAGGCAAAATTGTTGAAAGCGGAAAATTTCAGGTGAACAAATAATGCACTCTTTTAATTTCTGACTAATCGGATACCTCGACGATCAGAAACTTTAAATAATGCGTATTCTCCAGGCCCCAGGCTATCGGATGGTCCGGTGATTGCGCCTGATAAATAACCTGTCTTATTTTTTTACCAGCGTCTTTTGCCGCCGACCGGATGGTATCCAAAAACAGTTGTGGTGTGACCAGATTGGTACAGGAAGATGTGACCAGGAATCCCCCTGAATGCAGTAGTTTCATACCCCTCAGATTGATTTCCTTATAACCGCTAATGGCTTTTCCGATATTTTCACGGCTCTTTGTAAATGCCGGCGGATCCAGCATGACGACATCAAATTTCTTATTTTCCTTCGACCATTTTTTTAAAACATCGAATGCATTCACTGCTTCAAAACGAACGATGTTTTCAAGTCCGTTCAGACTTGCATTTCTCCGGGCCATGGCCACCGCATTCTCCGAAATATCAAGACCCAGTACAGATTTCGCCCCATAATGTCCTGCATGCACCTCAAAACTTCCGGTATAACAAAATGCACCCAGCACATCGGCATTTTTTACAATATGCTGGATCGCCCTACGGTTATCCTGTTGATCCAGAAAATACCCGGTTTTCTGACCATTTTCCAGATCAACCTCCATATTTATACCGTTTTCCCGGATTATCATTTTTGTATCAAAAGGAGCAGATAAAAATCCCTTATGCTGGGTCATTCCTTCCAGCTCACGGACAGGCACGTCATTTCGTTCATAGATTTTATTTGTCAGAAATATCTGCTCGAGGGCCAAAACAATGGCTGGTTTCCAGACATCCATACCCAGCGCAAGAGTCTGAATAACAAAGTGTTCGCCGAATTTATCAATGATCAGGGCAGGGAGCCCGTCCGCTTCCCCGAAAACCAGTCTGCAGTTCTCCGTATAGCCGATCTTTTTTCTGTAATTCCAGGCGGCTTCAATACGACCATGTATAAAACCGGCATCAATCTTTTCGTTTTCGTTCCTGGTAAGTAACCGGACGGCAATCTGTGATTGCGGATTAAAAAAGCCCCTTCCGATGAATTTTTTGTCGCCGCTGAAAACCGTGACGATATCACCCGGTTTCACCGCCTCGTCGGTTTCAGCTATTTCGTTGCCAAATATCCAGGGGTGCCCGTTTTCTATGCGCAGGCCGATTTTCTTCTTCAGTATGACTGGAATCATGGCGCAAAATTACCGGAGAGCAGCGAGTTCAAAGAAGACAATTTGTCTCAAATAAGCAGTTGGCAAAATAATTGACAAGCTTACCTTTGCCAGAATTTCCTATAAATGCAAATGAATATTGAAAATATGTCGGAAGAAAGGGATTTTGAAACTGTAAACGGCAGAGAATCAACGGTTGACATAAATACCGATGAAAACGTTGCGGGAACGAATCATCTGAGCCAGGAGCTGGATGAGGATGATCTGCTGGAAAAAGCAAATATGGAGCTGCAGGAGCAGAAAGACAAATATCTGCGTCTGTTGGCTGAATTTGACAATTACAAACGCCGGAGTGCCCGCGAAAGGGTGGAATTGAGCCAGACTGCGGGGAAGGAAATCATCATATCCCTGCTGGATGTACTGGATGACTGCGACAGGGCCGAGAAGCAATTGCAGCAGGAAAACAATACGAAGGATATGAGCGGCGTTCTGTTGGTATTCAACAAGTTACGGAATGTGCTGCAAAGTCGCGGATTAAAGGCCATGGAAAGCCTGCATACGGAATTTGATGTGGAAAAGCAGGAAGCGATCAGCGAGGTACCGGCACCTTCTCCCGAACTCAGGGGTAAAGTGATTGCAGAAGTGATGAAAGGTTATTATTTAAATGATAAAATTATCCGTTTCGCGAAAGTGATTGTTGGAAAATAGGAAAAATCTGAATGAAAAGAGATTATTACGAAATACTGGGCATTTCCAAATCTGCATCTGCAGAAGAAATAAAAAAATCCTACCGGAAAGTAGCGATGCAGCATCATCCGGATCGCAATCCGGGAGACAAATCTGCTGAAGAAAAATTTAAGGAAGCTGCTGAAGCCTATGAGGTTTTAAGTAATGCGGATAAACGCGCGCAATACGATCGTTACGGTCATGCAGCGGTCAATAACGGCCGGGGTGGCTTCAATGGCGGCGGTATGAACATGGATGATATCTTCAGCCAGTTCGGAGATGTTTTTGGCGATGATATTTTCGGGAGTTTTTTCGGAGGCCGCAGGGGTGGTGGCGGTGGTTCCCGTTCACACGGCATCCGCGGGTCTAACCTGCGT
>DASSGT010000459.1:0-3981 GCA_035693345.1 Puia sp.
TCAGGGTCGGCGGCATCAGACTATGTGAGATATTACGAATCAGCTGGATGGTGTCGTCGATGATCTGTTTGGCATTGTAAATACTCTGGAGCTGGGTCTGTTTGTCGAGGTTTACAAAATTCTCATTGAGATAGAGCCGTGCCGTGGCGAGCAGGGGCCCGGCATCGTCGTGCAGGTCGGCCGCGATGCGCTGGCGTTCTTCTTCCTGGAGACGGATGGAAGCGTTCAATAGTGTTTTTTGCTGGTCCTGCTCCATTCGCTGGAGCTGTTGCTGGTAGCGGATAACTTTTCGCTGGTGGAAGCTGATGAAAACGATCAGTCCGATCGTCAGCGCCAGCATTCCGATGGTGCCAAAAAACAGCACCATGGAAATATTGTTATCAGAGCTTAATGCTTGCAGTAGTATCATTAGGAAGGGTCAGGGTTTTGGTGATGATTATTTACCGGTCGTTCGGGCTGGTAAAATCAACAGAATGGCTTTCATGAGTCGGGTTTTTATGCTGAAAACGGTATAATAAGAAGGCGGACGAAAAAATAACATTCGTTATGATGTTAGAGTAGTCGTTAATTCGCCAATATTTTTTCATTTCATCGGCAGACAGATTGTTAGCTATTAAATATAAAAACAACGTGCTGGCTATATAGAAAAGTATTCCTACGACAATTAAGAAAACAGGCGTGAATACATCGACGGGAGTTAAGGATGGACCTAAAGAGGTAATAATGTAACTCAAGGAAAGAATAAGTATTATTACTGATCCAATAGAACTCATCATAGAATTAAATTGGTCACTGTCAGATCTATAAGACAGGAAAAAGAATATAAGGTAGAGCACTGAAAATATTAAAACCAGCGCTCTTAGATATCTTTGCTTAACTACTAAAAAGAAGAAATATGCTATAATAAGAAACTCAAACATTCCGTATACATTCCATAATAATAGCTTGTGATGCGTACCCCATCGTGATGCTACGGCAAAGACGTCAAAAAGGAACGAAGTAGTACTATAAATAAAAATTACCCAAAGTCCCTTTATACTAGTTTTAAAACAAAATAGTATAAAAAAGATTATGGGTAATAAAGAAGAAAGTAAACTTATTTTGGGAACCACTCTATATTAGATATTACTCAAATATAGAGAGTTACAAGCAAATTTGCTAGTCCTATTAATCATACCAACTGGCACCACCACTGATTTTATCACCAATCATACCTTCCGTTACAACAATTTTTCCGTGGGTATTAACCGAAGCAAATTCAAGAAGATTGTTACCTTTTGAATCTATACCCACATATACCAATGTCTTGTTGCCTTCTGCATTGATGGCCTCAAAAATACGTAATCCTACACAGCCAGGTTGTGCTAGAATTTGGTCAATAATCGTTCTTCCGATAACAAATGACTTAGATTCGCCTAACGCATTCTTATCATGGTGATCTTTGATCATTTTAGCACCTAATTCCTTAGAAATCTCTTCTCCTATGGAATTATAATCTACTTGTACCTTAACGAGTGATTCTTTGTTCATAATCAGAGTTTTAAATGTTTTATCTTAAAAAGACAACGTAATTAACCCCGAAAAAAAAGATTCAACAACGCTTAGATGATCGTTAAAAAAACCTTAAATTGCCTGAGATTCAGCATGGTAGGGGCTTTGAGTAAATATACGACGAAAAACTCCCCGCTGAAGTAGAGTAAAGTTCCTGTAGCCGAATCGTATTTTTACGGTCGGTTTTTTAGATTAATTGGGAATTTAACTATAGAGAAAGCGCGTTATCCACAAATAATGAACGAGTTGTGGATAAATAGAAACACTTAGATAGGAGCGGAGGATTTCAAAAACGGGGACTTTTGCGTGTGTTTGGTGATTCAGGATTGCGGAAATTGCAATTATTCGAGGGTTTCCGCGTTTATTTGGAGATTTAAAAGAAAGAAGTTGATTGATACCGGACTTTATGGATTTTCAAGGATTTTGGAAGATCTTACTGGACGGTAAGTTTGGACATTGGACGGTTTGTGAAAGAAACGCTACCAATCAACTTTCTTAATTCAAATGTACAGTTAACACTATCATAAAAACAGAGCAGTATTGCTCAATTTCAATTATACGGTATTTACCTTATCCATCGTAAAATTGCTATCCTTAAGGGTGCATCCAGGCATATTATAAAAATTTATCATAATCTGAACGCATAGAAACAATTTTACAACCAATCCCTTATGAGTGCGGAATTAGTTATTAAAGTGGCCATAGCTGACGATCACAAAATTTTTCGGGACGGCATTAAGATGGCTCTGAAGGATAAGGATTACTTGAAAATCATTTGGGAAGCTGAAGACGGACGGGATTTAGTTCATAAAATGCTTTTGAAGAAGCCGGACGTATTACTCATGGATATTCGAATGCCGGAAGTTGACGGCATTAATGCAATTGGAATTCTCAGAAAAGAATATGAAGAGGTTAAGATCATTGTACTTACTATGTACGACGACCAGGAGATGATCTCCAAGATGATGGAAATGGGCGCAAATGCTTATCTCACAAAAACAACTGATCCCGAAGAAATTTATCAGGCAATTCTTGCTTGTATGAATGATGACTTCTATTTTAATGATCTTGTCAATAAGGCTGTACTTTCTAAATTGCAAACCAAGCGTCAGGTTCGACAGTTTTATCCGGATCCAATCAAATTCTCTGAAAAAGAAGTTAAGATTCTTCGCCTCCTGGCACAAGATAAAACCACTGAAGAAATATCAAAGGAAGTCTTTTTAAGCCCCCGTACAATCGAAACGATTCGTCAGAATATGAAAACAAAGGTTGGTGCAAAAACTATTGCCGGATTGATCATGTATGGAATGCGTAACAAATTAATAGATTAAAATCAGAAATTGAGCGTTACAATTCCACTTTTAATTGCATAAACAGCTAACCCAACCCGACTTTTAACATTTAATTTCAGGAATAAAGCATCCCTATAATTGTCGACCGTTCTAGGACTTATTTTCATTTTTTGCGCAATTTCTTTGTATGTTGATTCTGTTGCAACCAATTTTAAAAATGAGATTTCACATTCGTTCAAAATGATTGTTCCCCAGTATGAATTTTTGGTTCCCAGATCCTTCATCAAACTGAAAAGTCTACTGGTTACACTAGTTGAACAATAAGTTCCGGTAGTTAATACGCTTTGAATAGCTTGTTTTAATTCTGAAGGTTTTGCCTCTTTTTT
This sequence comes from Puia sp., assembly GCA_035693345.1. Taxonomy (GTDB): domain Bacteria; phylum Bacteroidota; class Bacteroidia; order Chitinophagales; family Chitinophagaceae; genus Puia. Next base: position 3,230 of record DASSGT010000459.1, read on the forward strand.
CACAAAGCCTCTCACCCCAACTTTTATTAGGTGAATCAGAGAGTCTGCATCATACATTGAGAGAACTAATATTTTAATTTCAGGATGGTTTTTTAGAAGCCAGTAAATGGTCTCATGTCCATCCATCACAGGCATATTTAAATCAAGAATAAGAATTTCCGGAATATTTGTGCTATTTAATTTGGAAATGAAATCCTGTCCGTTTTCTGCGAGTAGGGAAACTTCAAATCCATCGAATGATTTAATGGCGTTTGCTAACGAATCCCGCATCAAAATATGATCATCTACCAATCCAATCTTGACTAAAGGTTGTGACATTTTTTCCTATTTAGAAGTTTTATGTTTATATGTGTTTAATAGGGAGTCGTAAGCTTGATACAGGTTCCTTTTCCGACATCGCTTTCAATGTCAATTTTGGCTTCTATTATTTTGGCTCTCCGCTGCATATTGTATATGCCGTTAATTAAATTCGGTTCAGAAATTTTTTCATCTAGTGTGAAACCATTTCCGTTATCACGAATCTGCAGAACCAGGAAATTTTCTGTGTATTCCAATAATATCCAAATATCAGATGCTTTCGAATGCCGAATAATATTATTGATGGCTTCCTGAACTATTCGGAAAATGAAAATTTCTTTTGTGTCAGCTAGCGTTTTGGGTTCACCAGTTACTTCCAAACTAGCATTAAATTTGCCTCTTCTCTGAATAAAATCAACCTGCATATTGATTGATTTTATTAATCCGCCTTTTCT
>DASSGT010000460.1:0-9172 GCA_035693345.1 Puia sp.
CCTTTTAATAATGCTGCTCCCAATCTGAAGCCAAAAGCCGGTTCGCCCGTCTTAACAACTGCGGGCAAATTTGACAAAGGCCTTCTGACGGATGCATTCTTTGATAAAACAAACTATATAGGTGCTTTGGACGCCACAAATGACTGGACATCCGGCTGGGCCGTCTGGGGTAAATAGTAAAGACTGTTAGTTTTAATTTGATCTAAGCGAGGCCTTTCAAGGCCTTGCTTTTTTTATGCCTATATTTACCTGAATCATAAACATTTTACAGTGGCACCAAAATCAAAAACAGCCATCCAGACCGGGGAATCCGATCAGGAGGCAGTAAAACCAATCGCAGCCAAACTGCCGGCCAAACGGAAGTCCCCTGCTAAAATTTCTGTGTCAAAGATATTTCCCGAAAAGGAAATTCCGATGGCGCAGATCGAAAAAACAAATGTGGACCATCACATGGCAAAAAAGTATCTGACCAAATATCTGGACCGGGAGCTGACGGCTGCCGATATAGACAAGGCTACCATTATAAAAAAATCTGACTCGATCAGTTATCTCAAATTCGGCGGAAAATTTCTGGGCACCATGACCAAAACCATCTATCAAACCGCTGAGCAGAAAAAAGCAGGGAAAGGGATTGGTGTAAAAATGGAATTCAAACCGAAATAAGTTTAAACTCTTACGTGCGACCATTCATATTTTTCTGCGTGCTTTGCCGGCGGAATGGGTTTATTATAAGTTTCGGCCCAAACTTTAGTAAAACAGGCGCCGAAATAAAATATAAAGGAAGAATAGAATACAAAAAGTAAAAGCAATACGGAGGAAGTAGACGCTCCATAAATCGTTTGCATGCTGCTATAAGACAATACCCACTGCAATATTAATTCTCCGATCGTAAACAGAAACCCCGTAAAAAAAGCGCCGACAAAAATTGTTTTCCATGAAGGCCTTGCATCCGGCAGGAATTTAAATAACATAGAAAACCAAACAGTAACCGTCAGGAGAAGGATGATCTGACGGATAAAGGTTTCCGACAGGATTCCATGTTGTAAGACCGGTCCGCCGGTCGATTTCTGAACCATATCAATCCCGCCTTCTGCCAACAGGGCTACCAAAAATAAGACGCCTGCTATCAGTATAACCAGAAAGGATTTTACCCTGGTCAACAGCGTAAACCAGAATCCCATCTTTGTTACTGTTCTGATATTCCATAACTGATTTAAGGAATCCTTGATCACTTTCAACAGTGTGGTAGCCACAAATATCAGAAAAAGAAAACCCAGTGTTGCTTCATACCAGTTTCTGAACAGCTGCCTGACGTGAAACAATGTTTTATGTAATTCGACAGCAGTGTTCCTGCCGACAACTTCTCCCAGATTATTGAATAACTGCCGACTCATGAAGCGGGGACTTAGCACGAGTCCAAAAACCTGGATCAGGATGATCAGAACAGCGGGCAGGGCGAAGGTTGTAAAGAATGCCGTGGCACCGGCCATTCTCAGGGGATCATTCTTCCTGAATTCTTCGAAAGATTTTCGAAGCAGGGCCAAAATATTTATTCTTTTGCTGGCAGCTGTCATCTTCTGGTTCTCAATTGAATCTCTTAATATATAAAAAAAGGGGCCAGGGGCCCCTAAGATATATAAGTACCTGATCAATTTGTCAGGGTTGTTTGTCGAAATTCAACATTATTCAGCGGCAGGTGATTCCGGTGTAACGGGTGTTTGGCCACCGCGAAAACGGGTTCCCCAATGCTGCTTGAAATGTTGTCTTTCTTCGGGAGACATATTAAACCATTTGTTTCTCATTTCTTCCATTTCACGACGATTGTGACCACGCCCTGCCCAGCGGGGTTTGCCGGGGAAACCTCCAAATAATATTCTGGATAAAAGGAAGATGCCGAGGGCCTGCCAGAAATTGATCATTGCAATCGGGAAAATGACAGCCAGTATATTATTCCAAAGCGCCGTGATGATGAAGCCCAGGGGAACAAGTACCGCAAAAATAAACAAGAGAAAAAGGATAAACCGGGGAAATCTGGAATGTGTCATTGTATTTAATTTAATAGTTTTTTAGTGCGTCATGCAGTACCGCGAGTTTTTCCCGCAAATAAAGAACGGCATATCGTTTTCTTGAAATCAATGTGTTGATGGGAATATGGGTTTCATCAGAAATTTGTTTAAAAGGAATGCCATCGAGTTCGTTGAGCACAAATGCCTGTTTTTGGTCTTCAGGCAATTCGTTCAAAGCCTCTTTTAACGTTTCCTGAAAAAGATTTCTTAAATAAACAGTTTCCGGATTGGAGGAATCGTCCAACAGGATATTCATCCATTCGCCCATCTCATCATCTTCAGTATTTGAAAACAAAAAATCCGTGGACAGGGGTTGTTTTTTACGCTTGCTGTCAATGATTTTATTCCGTGCAACCGTAAAGAGCCAGGATGCTACCTGGTCAATGGGTTCCTTGTTGCCCAGAAGCTGATAAAAAACATCCTGCAGAATATCTTCCGCATCAGCTTCATTGGCAACTCTCTTCCGGATAAATCCCAATAATCGCCGTCTGTAATCATTTACGATGGCAGTTATGGAATTTGCTTTTGAATCGGTCATCTGAACATGTATCGTTTCTGTCTGCACCATGGTCTAACAGGTAGACGGATGAGCGGGATCTATATTTTAAAAAAACCAAAGAAAAATCCAAAAATCCCCAACCTGTTAAAAATAGACATACTCACAGAATATGTCCCGAAAGGCATAATGTTTGATCAAATCACATTATAAAATTGATCTATTATGAAACACACAAATCAGGGAGATTCCTCAAGGAATCAGATGGAAAGAGATCAGCAAAGAAGGGCAAACAACGCCCAGGCCGGCGACAGGAATGAACCTATGGGCCAGCAAAACAAACAGGGGAAAAAGGATCATTCCGGTAAACACGGGAGCGATCAGTCAAACTGGCAAAGCGATAAGAAGGAAAATAAAAGATAGCAGGATTTGACTTCCTGCTAAAAACCTGTCTTAAGACAGGTTTTTTTATTTCCAGGCAGTGTTAAGAACGTTTATAATCTTCTCTATAACAATCATGGTCAACGACTTACAATTTACATTTTTGAGATATTTTAAGTAAATATTATCAGTTTAATCGTTAAATTTGCAACCCTGTTTATTTAATGTGTCGGTCATACGCCTTCAGGAAGGCCCAAAGCGTAATAATCATAACTGAGAATAAGTTTGTTTGCCATCTGGATTATTACAACTCAAATTCAAAGATGAATACCCATTCTGAAAAGGCGATCGAAAATGCTTTACATATACTTTCATTTACACCTGGTAATGAGCCCTATTCCTTTGCCAGCCGGTTAATTGAGGAGAAGGAACTGTCAGACCTGGTTATCAATTGTCTTCCCGGAATTTTTTATTTACAGGATCACACCGGCAAGTATATACGCTGGAATCAAAACTTTGAAAAGGCCACCGGGTATAGCAGGGCGGAGATTGAAAAAATACATCCCCTGGTATTTTTTGATCCTTCTGATCATGAGAAAATGAATGTCGCTACCCGTAAAGTTTATAAAGAAGGATATAATGAAACGGAGACGGAAATAGTTACAAAAAATGGTGAGCGCAAGCTTTATTTTCTGAATGGAATTTCGGTGATTTACGAAGGAAAACTTTGTCTGCTCGGAACCGGGGTTGATCTGACAGAAAGAGAAAGAGCTCAGCAGGAGATTAAGGATAATGAAAAAAAATACCGATCACTTTTTGAGCAGGCTTCGGATCCCATCCTGGTGACTGATTTCAAAGGAAATTTCACGGAAGTAAATGGCAGTTTCTGCAAATTGTTCGGGTACACAAAAAAAGAGCTGCTGCGAATGAACGTTGCCACATTGATCTGTCCGGTTCAGCTCAAAGAAAAACCTTTGCGAAATGATCTGCTGATGAAGGGCAAACATCTGTTCAGTGACAGGATCATGGTGCATAAAGACGGCTCACTGATAGAAACAGAAGCCAATCTTAAAAAATTCGGTGAAGACAGGATTATGGGAATCGTTCGTGACGTAACGGAAATCCGGAAGTTACAAAGAGCCATGGAGCAGGAAAAAATGGAACAGAAAGAGCAGGAGCAAAAGAAGATTACACGGGCAGTGATCAAGGCGCAGGAAAGAGAGCGCAATTTTATTGGAAAGGAATTGCATGATAATGTAAATCAACTTCTGGCCACGACAAGAATGTGTCTTAGTACCGCCAAATTAACACCCGCAGGGAAAAAGGATTTTGTAGATAAATCCATACGTCTGATCGATGCAACTATCTTTGAAATTCGTGTATTAAGCAGGAAGCACGTCACACCGTTGAAGGGATTTGATTTGAAGGAACAGATACAATCCATGATCAAAATAATGGAAGAAGGTATCGGTTTTAAAATTTCCTTTGATTATACACTGGCAGACCACCTCGAAATATTAGACGATCTGAAACTAAATATATACCGGATCATACAGGAACATCTGAATAATGTTTACAAACATGCATCTGCCTCCAAGGTTCAGATAAAAATGTTCGCAGAGGAAAAATGGATCCATATTTTAATTCATGATAATGGTATCGGATTCGAAGTAGGCATGAAGAAAAATGGAGTAGGCATAGTAAATATTGTCAACCGCGTAGAATCGTTTAATGGTAAGGTGAGTTTTGAAACCAATACAGGCATTGGCTGCAAGCTCGATATTAGAATTCCGATGGTATCGAGGACGAGAGAGCTCTCTTAAGCGTAAAGCGTAAAGCGTAAGGCGTAGAGAGTAACGAGTAAAACGCAAGACGAAAAGTACAATGCATTAAGCTTTGTGCTTTAGGCTTTACGCTCTGGAATTATTTCATAAAACCGCGGGCCTGAAGTTCGGTCACCAGCATTTTCGTGTATTGTTTGCTCGCTTTGACAATATCCGGCGGATTCACCACTTTAGATTGCATGGAAATCAGCATCTGCTCGGTGTCGGCATTAAACAAATTGCTTTCTATAAAATATGTTTTATCCGTAGTATAGTATCCGGGAGAATAAAAAGCCGGGCTGTAAGCATAATATCCTGAGTAGGTATAACCATATCCGGCATAGGGGACGAACATGGGGGAGGAATACCCGCCCTCTACGTAATGCGTTTTCTCCGTCTGATCAACAACTGCAACGGTAAATATTCCATCGCAACCGAGATCCCTGATGGCTTTCAACAGGACTTCTGTTTTTGGTAATTTATCAACTGTGAGAATCGGGCCGAATGCGTCGTTGCTTTTTACAGTTAATATCCCCTTTTCTGCAGCAGCGGTTGCCAGGTCATTTTCAAGATTCACCTGCGCATCATAATTCTGGGTCATTACAAAAATAAAAATCTTGTGCTTGCCGGGTTGCGGATTGGGCTTTTCTTTTGGATTCACCCAGGTTGCCATGATTCTCATGGACGAACTGGAGCATGAGCAAAAGCTGATTGCTAAAAATAGAGCCAGGCAGAATGTTCTGAAAGTCGCCATAAGAGTTAAGTGTTATTTCTGCCTGCAACTTACGTTATTAAGCGTAAAGCGTAAGGCGCAAAGCGTAAAGCCAAATTAAATTGGAGACAGGACTGGTGTAGTCTAACAATGCTTTACGCCTTGCGCTTTATGCTTTACGCTTAAAGTTCATTTTTCTTCATTTGCGAAACGGCATAATCGCAGGCTCTGGCCGTAAGTGCCATATATGTCAGTGACGGGTTTTGAGTGGAGGTGGAAGACATGCAGGCACCATCTGTGACGAATACATTCTCACAGGCACGCACCTGGTTCCATTTGTTGAGTACGGATGTTTTGGGATCCTTACCCATACGCGCACCGCCCATTTCGTGTATATCCAAACCCGGAGCCTGGTGTGAATCGCTGGTCTTTATATTTGTAAAACCAGCCTTTGTATACATTTCTGAAAACTGTTCAAAGAAATCTTTGATCATTTTTTCGTCGTTCTGATCATAATCGATGGAGAACCTGAGTTGGGGAATACCCCATTCGTCTTTTTGACTGGGATCCAGGCTCAGGAAATTTGTCTCTTTCGGAATTGTTTCTCCCATCATTTGAGAACCTACATGCCAGGGACCCGGATCTTTTTTCGCCAGATTGTCTTTTAACGTTGTCCCGAATCCGTCTGCTTTTGAACCACCGTATCTTCCGGCACTGAAACCGGAGGCATAGCCACGCAGAAAATCTGTTTCCTGTTTATGTACGTTCCTGAATCTTGGCAGATAGGCACCCCCATTGGGTCTTCCACCAGCTGTTATACTGTCAGGGAAACCATCGTATTCTGCTGAAATGCGCGCCCTGTAGTTATGAAAGGCAAAATATTTTCCCAGTACTCCACTGTCATTACCCAGTCCATTCGGGAAACGACCGGATTTGGAATTTAACAAAATGAGATTCGTGTTCGTAGCAGCAGCATTCACAAAAATGATTCTTGCATAATAATCGATCGTCTCCTTTGAATGTGCATCGATTACCCGAACACCGGTTGCTTTTCCCTTCTTCTCATCGTAAATGATTGAGTGAACGACTGAAAAAGGACGCAGTGTCATATTCCCCGTTTTCATTGCCCAGGGAATGGTGGTTGAGTTTGCAGCAAAATATCCTCCAAACGGACAACCGCGCTGGCAAAGATTCCTGTTCTGGCATTGCGCGCGACCCTGATCCAGATGGATCTGTTTGGGTTCTGTCAAGTGCGCGCAGCGTGAGTAAATCACATGCCGGTCCTTATAATTTTTTGAGACATAATCTTTGAAATAGTTTTCAACACAGCTTAATTCCAGCGCAGGCAGGAATTCTCCGTCCGGTAAAGTATCCAGCCCGTCTTTGTTTCCGGAGATTCCGGCAAATTTTTCAACATGACTGTACCATGGAGCGATATCCTTATACCGGATAGGCCAGTCTACAGCGTACCCGTCCCTTGCCGGTCCTTCATAATCATAATCACTCCAACGTTGCGTCATCCTAGCCCACAATAATGATTTTCCTCCAACCTGGTAACCCCGGATCCAGTCAAACGGCTTTTCCTGTATATACGGATGTTCATTATCCTTTACAAAAAACTGCATGGCATCTTCCCTGAAATTATAACATTTACTTACCACCGGATTGGCTTCCCGGATGGCTTCCGGTACCTGTAGGCGGTGTTCGAATTCCCAGGGCTGCATGTTGGTAGTCGGATAGTCTTTCAGATGCACCACGTCGCGCCCACGTTCAAGTACCAGTGTTTTCAAACCTTTTTCACATAATTCCTTTGCAGCCCATCCGCCGCTCATCCCCGAGCCGATTACAATCGCATCAAAGGTCCTGGCCTTCAGGCCATCATTTGAATTACCCATATCAGTAAATTAATTTGAGATTATGCGGTTTTTAATGGAATACAACCCTGGAATTTTCCGGGAATAATATTGTATCCGCGAATTTTGGTCATAAAATATTCACAGGTGGTATAAGCCTGAACCGTTAATTTTTTTGTGGCCTGATAAAAGAAAGCCATACCGTTTTCGGCTGGTTTCTGTTGATCCAACTCAGCAACTATAGCCTGCCTTCCAGCGGTATCATTTTCAGTAAATGTTTTGCCTGTTTTTTTCGTTACATATGATTCGAAATCTTTCATACCCTGTATATATTTCTCCTGGTTCACTTTGGTATAACAATCGTCCACCATTTTCAAAGCGAATAAATGAGCCGACAGTTCCTTTGCTCCCGGTGTATCGGTTTTGGGCAGAATGGTTTCTGCCAGCTCTGCCAGCATGGTTTCATCATCCGGATCTACGCGGATTGTTTTTAATGGAATGGAAACTTTCCGATCTTTTTGCAGACAGGAAGGCAGGAGGGCAACGCCCGCCCAGATGAAGAGTAATTGTTGAATGGCAACGCGTCTGTTCGGCATATCGTTATTGAATTGCAGTAAAGATAAGCCGCATAACGAAAGCGACACTACTACAATTCTACTTCATGCCTATTAAAACGGGGTCAGAATAGTTGGCAGTTGGCAGTTGGCAGTTGGTAGTTGACGGCCTGTCCCGCGAATGCGGGGTTGGCGGCCTGTCCCGCGAATGCGGAGTTGACGATTGATGATTGACGGTTTTCGTTTTCTTCAAAGTAAGCAATGTCCTTAACAATTAATTTCAGTTATTAATTGCTTTAGGCCTTACGCCTGCCTGACGGCAGTCAGGCTTTGAGCTTTTGGCTTACTGAAGTACTTTATCAATCGGGATCACATTGATATTACCCGCATCGATAACACTTCCCAGATTTGCACCTTTTAAATCCAACGGGTTGCCGGCAGCATTTGAAAGACCACCTTTTGCAATAGTAGCCGGATCAAGTTTTCCCGATACTATACTGTTTTTTAACAGATTTGCAACCTGAGACACATTGGATGGATTTTTTAAATCAGTCAATGCTGAAGGACTCAATGCGTTGAACGCATCGTTGGTAGGCGCCAATAGTGTTGCAGGCCCTTTCAGGACCCCACCTAACAAACTACTGAGTCCTGGCGTTTTCAAAAGGCTTGTAATCGTTGAAAGATTCGGATTACCTCCCAAAGCACTCATCAGAGCAGATCCTTCACTCAAAACATTTGTAGATCCACATCCGGCAGACATCACCATAATGGCAAATGTGATCACAGCAAATTTTAATGAAAGTAGTTTTTTCATAAATTTTTATTGTTGAGTTAAAAAATCAGGCAGATCCGGCGAATGAATTTATCGTAAGACTTCCCTGTAAGAATAGACTATTCCAAAAATACCATTATAATACGGGGTTGGCGCGATTGACGGAAAAAAACTACCGCCGCTGAACATTTATTGTTCAATGTATTCTACCTGTTAATTAATTTGCATCCATAAACAATTAATCATTGATTATTAACCACTAAGTCATGTCACTTCATACTATACTGGGGGCCAATGGAACCATCGCTGCGGAGTTAATACCGATACTTCAGTCGAATGCGCAACAGATTCGTCTGGTTTCAAGAAGCCCAAAAAAAGTTGAAGGAACGGAAATTTTTCAGGCCGATGTTTTAAACCGTAATCAGGTATTCGAGGCTGTGAAGGGGTCCGATTTCGTTTATCTTCTGGTAGGATTGGAATATAACAGGAAGGTATGGAAAACAGGCTGGCCCATT
>DASSGT010000461.1:0-7709 GCA_035693345.1 Puia sp.
CTATATATAGGGATAGAATCTGTAAATTTGATTAGAAAATGTGAGATGCGCATTATATTGATGATACTTGCCTTGTTTTCTTTTCTTTTGCCAAAGGCTCAATCGCATTTGCCTGTCAGCAGTTTGAATTTTTCGCAATCAGTTTATTTTCCTGCTTATCGGCTCATCGGTGATAGTAATCAGTTAAGCCAGAAATGGTTTTTTAGTAAATATGCTGCCATTTCCACCGGTGCCGTTTTTTACAATGGAGGTGGCGGAACATATTTATCTGCACCGGTCGGATTGCAGGTGAATCATCCATTGAATAATAATCTCATCGCTTTCGCCGGCATATCAGCCGCACCTGTATTTTTTAACTACAACAGCTTATACACAGATCCGGTATTTAATAAATCGTATCCCGGAAGCTATATGGCAAACCCTTATGGCTTTGGACTCAATTCAAGAGTGGACATCGGCCTGATGTATATCAATGATGCCAGAACATTTTCCATATCGGGAAGTATCGGGGTAGAAAGAGGGACCTATCCGGTCTATTATCCTCCCAACAGAACCAATATAAAAAAGCAATAATGGCAGGTAGTCTGTTTTATCATGAAATGACCTGTGCACATTAAACGATCTGTGCATTTCCTATCGCACATCTTTCTGGTGTTCCAGTATGAACTGTATTATTTCTTCCAGGCTTTGATCTACCCGGCTGATCGCATCAGTTATATCTTCCCTGTTTACCTGAGCTGCGAAAGAAAGGGTTTTCAGTTTTTTCAAAACAGATTTTGTATCCATGCCTTCATAACCCATGGGCCTGATGAGTGATGCGGCATGTACAAACCCTGACAGTTCATCAAAAACATAAATCATCAGATCCATTTTTGTTGCAGGTTCCACACCGAAATATTTCGGTCCATGTGATGCAATACAATGTATAACTGCCGGATCAATATTGCGCCGTTCAAGTTCCTCAATGATTTTTTTGCAATGGCTCTCAGGATATTTTTCCCAGTCCGCATCGTGAAGCAGACCAGCCAGTTCCCATGCCTGTGCAGTTTCTTCATCCGCCGTTTCTCTTTCGACGGCCCATGCCTTCATCAATGCGGCCACCTGTTTCATATGCAGTTGCAATCGCTCATTGGGTACCCATTCCCGCAGCAGCTGATGGGCCTCTTCCATGCTCATCAGATGTCCTGCATTGGCCGGATCACCAAATTGCGTTCTGCCGAGATGTAAATCGTATGATGCCATAATATGTGAACATTTATTTTATGCTTGCCAGAACATCGTGTAATAATAAATCTGCATTGAAATTATTATGCTGCGTTAATCCCATTCGTACAATCACCAGTTTTTTAGATGGAATCACAAAAATAAGCTGACTCTCAAATCCATCAGCATAAAACATATCGGCAGGTGCCGATGGATAACGTTTTACTGATGTGTCACTGCCCGTATTAAGCCAGATCTGGTAACCATAACCCCGCATATCTGTCGATGGGGATTGAGTCGTTTTTGCAACCCATCCTTCGGGTAATATTCTTTGTTTGTTAAATACTCCATCATTCAAAAACAACAACCCAAGCCTGGCCCAATCCCGGGCACAGGCATACATATAAGATGAACCGACAAATGTTCCGGAAGGATCAGGTTCCAGAACAGCACTATACATGCCGAGATGATAAAACAACTCCTTATACGGAAAACTGTAATAAAGGGAGTCGCCGACAGTCTGTCGTATGATGCGTGATAAAATATTGGTATTCCCACTTGAATAATGGAAAACCGAACCAGGCTGAAATTTCAAAGGATGTGAGGCGGTGAACGCGGCCATATCCGATTTTTGAAACAGCATTCTGGTCGCATCACTTGCGCGATAATATACCTCGTCAAAATCCAATCCGCTGCGTTGCTGTAATAAATTCCCGATGGTGATAGCATGACGCGGATCTCCTGAAGACTGCCACTCCGGTACGGGGGCAGCAGACGCGACGAACAACTTTCCCTGCTTTACGAGGATTCCAATGAGCGCACCGGTCACTGTTTTTGTCATGGACCAGCCTGCGAGTTTTGTTTTGGCGCTGAAACCATCAGCGTAATGTTCAGCAATCAGCTGCCCATTGTATACAACAATGACAGCCCGCGTGCGAACCGGTAAAATCGTATCTTTTTCAACGAAAGCTTTCCTTATAGCAGACTGCAACTTCAAACTGTCAACAGCTCCGGGAAATGTGTCGCAGAGTTTGTCCCCCATCGGCCAGGGTATTGTATCTGTATTCATAACCGGGTTTTCCGGTACCCCGGATTTTTGCGTCCGAATATCCCTTTCACTGAGTTCACTGATCAAAGTAGCGCCGAGACCATTTCTGTAAATAGCTTTCCGTTTGCCGAATCCGAATACGGATCCGGTGACGGAAGAGTCAGTATAATTAACATGAAAATCGGCTATTCTCATCATGTAGGAACTCAGATCCTGGTCCCTCACCTGCTGTTCGTTCCTGCCACCGTCAAAAACGGCTGAACACATTACTTTGGCTCCATAACCGGCCATCAGGGGAAAAGAAATCCAGCAATAATAAATAAGTATTCCGACGGCAGCAATCAGCAGAATTCCCAAAGAGCGTACGATTATTTTCCTGGGCTTCATGACCATCGTTGTAAAAAGAAAATTTCAAAATGAATAAAAGAGGAATCTGAATTATTCTGCGATGTATGAATATAATATTATATCAGGAAATTTCTGTAAGGCGAGGAATTAACTCTGAAATACGGCATTCCATATTTTATGTCTTACTTCATCGTTCAGCTTTCTCGCGTTCGGATGGGGGACAGAATAGAATGGAAAGCCCCATAACGTTCCCGAATAACCGACATGTGGAGTCCCCGTCTCCGTAAATTTTTTCAGTTCTCTCAGTTCAGGTTCGAGGTATACAATATTCGTATTGCCCAACGACAAAATGCAGGGCGGGTCGATTAATTCAATAAACTCTTTCAGGATGGGCATGCACCATCGCACTTCCTTAATACTCAAATCTGATACATTCGGACTTCTAAATAAACAAACATTTGTGTAATTAAATTCAACATTATTCACTTGTATTTGCAGAAATTCGGATATCAGTTCTCTTGACTTTTGAATAAACGGATATCTTCCAACTTTGTAATCATCCAGAAATTCTTCTCTGGTTGGCTCTCTTCGTTGAATGGAATATCTTGTTATACCCGCGGACGCAGCGCCTCCCCAATTAATTCCAAGAATTACAGGTTTGCCGGGATTTACGGGTGTTGCGCATAGAGACAAGCCCCATGAAAACATGTTCCTGTCCTGTCTGAATTTAACTTCACTGAGTTCAAACAACCTGTTGGCCTTATCCAATAAAATGTCGAAGGCCCCGGTTAGATCTTCCATTGAAAAATATTAAGAAAAAGGAAATGCATGAAGGAAACATTTCCCATGGATATGCATTAATTAAGCCCGCATAAAATAATCTCCTGATAAATGGAGTAATCAAACAGATGGGAAAGAAATTCCACATCCTGTCTTTGCAGTTACAGCAAATGTTTTTTAGCATACTGATCCATCGATATTTTTCCGCCGCCTGCCAATGCAAATAATATCAATAGTATCAAAACAAAAACAGATAATAATAATTCCGGAAAACTATGCGGCATGCCATTGTTCAGATTGATAAAGAATATGGCCCCCAGTATGATGGGAATCTGCGCCCATACAGATATTCTCGTCAGGAAGCCTAATATGATAAAGGTTCCTCCCAATATGTGCACCCAGCAAACAAACAACGCCAGCGGCATATTCATATTTAGTTTACTCAGCCTGCTGCCTTCAATTAAATAATATAATGGCTGGATGGAAGTTAGAAAATAAAGACCGCGAATGGCGAGTATCAGGCCAAGGGTCACCCTGAGAATGACAAACAAAAATGGAAATCTGTCATCCCATGAGGATATTTTACCGGGTAGATTCATAAAAAATTATTTTATGTATTTACGCCAGTATAAAGGTCAATTTTTAATTATACATAAACCAAAAAATACTTTTGGATAAGGAATCTGGCAGGACCTTACTGGGCAGATTGTTTTTGTCCGCTGAAATACAATTATTTAGGAATTTCTTTTCTTCTGCCAAAGATTTCCTTTCCGTTAAAAACGATCACCGCAATCAGGATAATGCCATAGGAAATAATCTGCATGCGGTCAATTTGTTCATGGAAGACCCAGGTAGCCAGGGTAAACGCGATGATAGGATTTATATTCAGCAGCATACCCACTACAGATGAATTAATTCCCGTGAGGGCATATAAATTAAGAAACAGGGGGATGATCGTAAAAAATACAGCGATAACCCCGATCATTGCAAAAAATGAAAATGCTGATGGCAGTTTTCCACTGTATGTAAAAAAAAATGGCAGCAGAATCAGCGATGATAAAACGATATGGAAAGTAAGCACTATAAAAGTATCAAAGCCCGCGTTTCTGCGCTGACTGACCAGATAACAGGCATAACTGAATCCGACGATCAGGCTGAAATACATATCCCTGAGATCCGTATAAGAAAGTAAAAGACAACCCGTAACACTCAAAGCAACTGCCAGCCATTGCAGCCTGTGCAGCTTCTCATGCAGAATAAAAAACGCGAGCAGCGTTGTAAGGATCGGGCAAACCATATAGGCCAGAGAAGTGGCCTTAATACTGATATGGTTCATAACGTAAATAAACGAAAACCAGTTCCCGGTTAAGAATATACTTCCCCCGATATTCAACAGAAGAGTCAGTCGCCTTTTGTCTGGCGGAAGACTTTTGAATAACTGAACCGTTTCCATCCATTGTTTTCTTCTGAACAGAAAAACGATCAGTAACATAAATACCGCACAACTGAAAACCCGGTAGAATAAAATATCAGCAGAAGTATATGTATCCAGTGGCCTCAGAACGAGACTGAAAAATCCCCAGATGCTGTAGGCAGTGATGGCTGCTGCATAATATTTTGTTTTATTCAAAGAACCCGCATTTTGTACATTGATGTATTGGTGATGCCATTTCAAACTGAGTTGCATCCATCTTTCCGGTAAAAAGCTGATCGGTTTTTTCGAACGAAATGGGGGAAATGGTCGTCACTGTATCCTGTGCGATGCCTGCCAGGGGCAGGATGATAAAGCAAATAATTAATCGGAAGATATGGTTCATGCAGTCAGGTCCACGCAGATCCTAAAATCGGATACAGCCTGATTTTCAGTGAAATTACTTTACCTGAACCTTTTATACAAATCCGTACAACCTTTCCTCCATTTTATTGTCTGTTCACATAGTACTACAGACGCTTTATTTATCCGGCAATGGCTGTCCTGACGCGTTTATCTCTAATCAATGAAAATTTTTCCTTCTTGACATTTGCATCGAACGAATCGACCGTCGAAGGTTTCATTAATCGCAGAACCGGCCATCCGTTGAATTGACCAAACGTCGTTAGTATCCTTGACACAATCTGATCACTTAGATCAAAGTAGTGATCAGAACTGAAATCTAAACAGTATGTCTCAGAATATAACTGCGTTTCCGTTGGAGCTTCAATGAGCTGAAAATTAACCCTGATTTTAGGGCCTTCAAACTGAACGTTACCGGTAAGCACTAAAGACAGTTCAAAGGCAGAAACCAGACTCTGAATACCCTCGGATTTTTTATTAACCTGTTGCATCGTAAAATAAGATATCAGGGATATGTCAGGATAGGAACCGAGACCTTCGCTCAGCATAAGACCGATGCTATCCACAAATGCTATCCTGTGAAGATCCTGTTCAAAACAATGAAACGGCATCACGGCTATCTTAATTTTTTCTTCTGAATTCAATGGGTCGACGGATTTCAATTCAGGAAAGAATTTGCTGGGAGCAGGTTCCGGCTTTTTGAAAACAGGCACATAACGACCCGTAGGTATGGAAATGACACAGGGGTCATTGGCACCCTGCTCGCGATAATACGAATGCAGCGCACGTCTTAACCGACGGGCGTGAACCCGCACAATTCCTGAATGAACGGTTCTAAACCCTGCAGGTCTTCCCAAAACGTCGACCGCAATATTGTATTCCTTAATATCATTTGACCTGCCCGAGATTGTTTCCTGAACGATATAACTGAGAAAATTCCGAAGTACAACCGATCCGGCAAAGAGATGATAACTAAAAATCTTTAGAATTTGCTCCTGAATAATCTGCTCCGAAATAATTACTTCATTTGCTGATATTTGCTCTTGTAACATGAAGATTTCTTTTTTTGTAAAAAATAATTTTAAAAAGGGGATACCAAACCCGCGCTTGCGTATTCCCCTAAACCATAACGACTGCTCAACTAATTATTTACCATTGCGAGATGTTTCTCCATTTCCTGGTGTTCCGCATCCGTCAGTTTGTCCTCACCCAGGTTGATCGTCAGTTTATTAATCTTACCGTTGAATTTAAATGGCACCTGATAGTCCTGATCATTCACACCCGTACGCAAATCAATACCTACGTCAAATGTTTCATCGATCGTCATCAGGAAGGGAATCGTTTTTGGAAATTTCATGGTGGACACTTCCTTACCATCTACTTTTAATGTGGCGGTTCCGCCCTTGGCAAAACCGGGCCCTTCATAGGCAAAATCAAATTCGATGATATGATTTCCGGGAGAGAGGACATCCTTCCCGGCTAACCGGAAGCGTGCCAGATCCAATGCGTTATAAGTAAAAACAGGTACCCCTTTTAATATGTACAAACCATAACCTCCGAACCGGCCACCTTCTGTATTGATCATGCCATTGCCACCGCCTTCCGGCACGGAAATATTAGCTGTTATCACATAGGATTTGTTCAAAATACTTGGAGCACCGCTGGCTGGAAGTCCCGCCAATTCTCCTGAATAGGTGAACACATTTCTTCCGGCAACTGCACTGGGTCTTGGTGTAACCAACCGGGTAAGAATCGAATTATCCATCGGAAACACTTTGTATTTTGTTGCTTCTTCAATAAAGATTTGTTGCATGTCGTGCAGTTTATCCGGCATGGAAGCAGACAGATCAGTATTCTCAGAAAAATCTTTTGATATATTGTACAGTTCCCATTTATATCCATTTAATACTTCAGGCATTTGTATTGTGCCCATCATCCATGAAGGTGCAGGCGGAGTTGTGCAGGCTACCCAACCATCGTGATAGATTGCACGGTTTCCAAACATTTCAAAATATTGGGTTGTGCGGACGGAAGGAGCCTGAGCATTCGTGGTATTAAACGTATAACTCATACTCACTCCTTCTATCGGATTTTGTGCGATTCCATTTACCATCAGCGGTGCTTTTATACCGGTAACTTCCAAGATGGTTGGCACTATATCGATCATGTGATGAAATTGCGTACGGATAGCACCGGTATCTTTGATGTGACCCGGCCAGGAGATCACCATACCCTGCCTGGTACCTCCAAAATGAGAAGCGATTTGTTTGGTCCATTTAAACGGACAGTCGAATGCCCATGACCAGGCTACAGACATATGCGGATAGGTCTGATCGGATCCCCATGCATTCATGTGTTTTAATTGTTCCTGTATGGGAAGATCGAGTATACCGTTGTAAGCGGTCATCTGATTAAAGGTACCTTCCGTGGTGCCCTCTGCACTGGTTCCATTGTCCCCGCTGATATAAATGATTAGCGTGTTATCAAGTTTGACCA
>DASSGT010000462.1:0-4387 GCA_035693345.1 Puia sp.
CCGACATGCAATGTCAGATACAACGGTTCAATACCCCTCTCCTTCAGACCCTCGATCAGTTGTTCATGAAAATGTAATCCGGCGGTTGGCGCTGCTACGGATCCTGATTCTTTTGCATAAACGGTTTGATATCTTTCCGAATCTGAAATATCTGCCGGTCGTTTTAAATATGGCGGAAGCGGAATCGAGCCCAACTGATGTAATATGGAAGCAAATGGTAACTCCTGTGGTGACCACGAAAATTCTATAACAAAGTCCTCCTTTCTTTTTTCCACAAAACGCGCTTCCAATCTGATTTGTCCAAATTCTTTTACAAGAACCTGATGCCGTTTCCATTTGGATGCGCCCCCAATCAGACAGATCCATAATACGGATTTTGATTGCTTCATGCCATCTGCAATGGATTGTCCGGTAAAGGGTTCGAGACAAAAAATTTCTATTTGTCCGCCGGTTGGTTTTTGAAATAATATTCTTGCTTCCACAACCCGGCTGTTATTAAATACCAGCAGACAGGGACTGGGAAGAAAATCTCCAATTCCGGAATAATGTCCCTCCCGGATTTTGCCGGACTGCCAAACCAGGAGTCTGGAAGAATCCCTTTGTTCTAACGGGTAGCGTGCAATCTTTTCTTCCGGTAATTCATAACCGAATGCAGACATGTAAAGTTCATCGGGAAAGGGAGTCATCGTGGCCATGGATCTGGGTTATACACAGATATTCACACTGATTAACATCTTATACACAGGATTTTGGACAGTTCATGCGATCTGAATGGATTCAAACCCTTGCCCGGCGGGCTTCCTGATATGGTAAATTTCTGTGGAAAAATTAAAATCTTCCAAATTGTTTTGTAAAGTGGGAAAAAGTGTTATTTTGTGTCAATTATTAACAACATTGCTTCAAGTCCTTATAAATGAATGGTTTTCTAGGGGAATACGAGGTAACGCTCGATGCAAAAGGGCGGTTTCTCCTGCCGGCTTCGCTCAAAAAGCAAACCGGAGAGGAAGCGGGTTCATTTGTTATAAACCGGGGATTTGAAAAATGTCTGGGGTTATATCCCATGAAAAGCTGGGAGCCCATTTTTGAGCAGGTTAGCAAATTGAATGATTTTGACCCGAAGGTAAGGTCATTCAGGAGATATTTTTTGAACGGTGCGACGATGATGGAGCTGGATTCGGCGGGCAGGTTACTGGTACCGCAGAATCTGAAAGATTATGCCGGGCTTGAAAAAGATATCGTGCTGGTTACGGCGGTTAATAAAATAGAAATCTGGGATAAAGTAAAGTACCAACAGTTCTTTGAAAGCTTTTCACCGGATGACTTCAGCGGTCTGGCCAATGAAGTGATGAATGGCAAACCCGACAAATGAATTATATGAGGGATTCTGATCCCGCATATCATATACCCGTATTGCTTTCAGAAGCGATGGACGGTTTGAAACTCAGGCCAAGCGGGGTCTTTGTTGATTGCACCTTTGGCGGAGGTGGACATTCAACAGAGATCCTGGCTCACCTGAATTCTGAGGGAAGGGTTTACGGTTTTGATCAGGATGCAGACGCGAAGAGAAATGTTTTGCAGGACGAGCGATTTGTATTCATCCCGCACAACTTTCGTCATATACGAAGATTTCTTCGGCTTCATGGAATTTCGGCTGTAGATGGCATTTTGGCTGATCTGGGGGTAAGTAGTCATCAGTTTGATGAACCGACCCGTGGTTTTTCCACCAGATCTGAAGATGCCAGTCTTGATATGCGCATGGACATGCGTCAGTCATTGACAGCAGAAACTATTCTGAATACATATGGGGAACAAAAACTCCAGGAAATATTCAGTTTGTATGGAGAAGTGACGAACGCAAAAACACTGTCCAAAGCCATTGTGGCATTGAGAAACAAAACTCCGTTTCGAACTGTCAAAGGTTTTAAGCAGAGTATTGGTGATCTGGTAAAAGGCAATCCAAACAGGTACTTCGCACAGGTTTTTCAGGCTTTGCGCATAGAAGTAAATGATGAAACCGGCGCTCTGCGTGAAATGCTTACTCAGGTTCCGGATTTACTAAAACCAGGTGGCCGAATCGCAATCATCAGCTTTCATTCACTGGAGGACCGGATTGTGAAACAGTTTTTCAGGTACGGCCGGTTCGAAGCAAACGACGAACAGGATCCATTTGGTTCCTTCCCATCTACAACCCCGTTCCGGACAATCACAAAGAAGCCCATAACCCCTACCGATAAAGAGCTTAGTCAGAATCCGCGTGCAAGAAGTGCAAAACTAAGGATCGCAGAAAAAATATAGAAGATACAATCCCCTACCTAAGAAAATTCAGTATGATAATCGTACCCTACTTTTTTTATTCATCACACTGCCATAATGAAGACGTTCAAAAGCAAAAAAAATAAGGTAAAAGGTCTCATCCGCTATCAATGGATGGTTCGCAACCTTCCTTTTTTTCTCTTCCTCGCTTTACTCGCAGTGATCTACATATATAACGGACACTATGCCGACCGGGTGGTGCGCGATATCGGAAAAACAGGCAGGGAACTGCAGGAACTGCAATATGAATTTAAAAGCCTGAAGAGTGAAGTCATGTTTCGCAGTAAGCAGAGTGAATTGGCCAAAGCGGTTGAACCATTTGGATTAAAACCCCTTTCTTCACCCCCCTTGGTCCTGACCGACAGTTTAAATAAATGAAATAATTTTTATCACCCATATCCCCGACACCCGGTGGAACTAAGGAGAGATATACTTTGGAGAGTTTACCTGTGTTTCATCGGAATGGTGCTGATATGCGCTGCTGTCCTTGGAAGAGTATTCTATATCCAGCAGGTACAGGGAAAATATTGGCGAGCGCTGAGTGATAGTCTGCATCAGAAATATGTTGACCTCAGTGCGGAGAGAGGAACGATTTATAGTGAAGATGGAAATATGTTAAGTACCTCTGTACCGTTTTTTAATATTTATATCGACTTCGATGCCGACGGCCTTCGGGAGAAAAACGGAAAACGTTTCAGGGAAAATCTCGACTCACTTTCTCTTTGCCTGGCAAACCTTTTTAAAGACCAGTCCGCGGCTTCCTATAAAAAGCAATTACTCCAGGGATATAAATCAGACGACCGCTATTATCTCTTACAGCGTAATTTGAATTTTGATCAGTACAAACGTCTTCGTGACTTCCCACTGGTTCGATTAGGTAGAAATAAAAGCGGATTTATCACGGACGCATCCAGTAAAAGACTCAATCCATTCGGATTACTGGCAAACCGCACGATCGGTTTATCGCGGGACAACGCCCAAAATGTCGGGTTGGAAAGAACATACGACAGCCTTCTGCGTGGCGAAAACGGCCGACGTCTGGTTCGTTATCTGAATGCCGGTACATATATTCCTGTCGAAGGATATGAGATCGATCCTGAAAACGGGAAAGATATCATAACCACCATCGATGTAAATACGCAGGATATTGCAGAGAATGCGCTGCTTTCCATGATGGTTGAAAACGAATGTGAACACGGAACATGTATTGTTATGGAAACAGCCACGGGAAAAATCAAAGCCATGGCGAATCTGGGCAGGCAACCAGATGGCAGTTACTGGGAAGACTTAAATTATGCTATCAGAGCATCAGAGCCCGGGTCTACATTCAAATTAGCCACCTTGATGTCATTGCTGGAAGATCACGAAGTGCATCTGACAGATCATCTGAATATAGAAGGGGGTACGTGGAAGATTGGAACCCGTACCGTCCATGACGCGGAAAGACAGGAAATCAGCGATGTTACTGTAGAACAGGCTTTCGAACATAGCTCGAATGTGGGCATGGCAAAACTTGTAGTAGCTCACTACTCCCAGCATCCCCAGCAATTCGTGGATCACCTCAAAAAGTTGAAGTTAAACCAGATTACTGGGATTGATCTGGCCGGCGAAACTTCTCCAATTATAAAATCTCCCAAATCGCGGACCTGGAGTGCGAGCACACTTCCCTGGATGGCTTTTGGCTATGAAGTATTGATAAGTCCTTTGCAAACACTCACACTTTATAATGCAGTGGCCAACAATGGCAGAATGATGAAGCCATATCTCGTAAACGCAGTTCAATATGCGGGAGGCCCCGACCGGGAAAATCAGCCTGTTGTGATGATGGATAAAATCTGCAGCGACGAAACATTGACGGAACTCAGAACCTGTCTCGAAGGAGTTTGTATCAAAGGCACAGCCAAATCAGCATTTAAGAATACATTTTATCCGGTAGCAGGCAAAACAGGTACAGCGCTGGTTGCAAACGGCAATCGCGGGTATGCTGATCATATCTATCAATCATCTTTTGCTGGTTATTTTCCCGCTAATCATCCCCGGTACACCTGCATTGTCGTAATAAAGAATAAACCTT
>DASSGT010000463.1:0-2029 GCA_035693345.1 Puia sp.
CAGCGAACTCACCTGCTCGTCGAATGGAACCTGAGGAACCATAAATTCCAGTGCTATGAATGTGAATGTGTAGCTGTGTACGATGCCGGTATAATGTCCGTCCTTGTCTTTTTCAAATTCGGTGCCCGGCATACCCGGAAACTTATCAGTCCCCACGCCAAATGCTTTCATGGCCGCCTCATTCAAATACGCCCGGTTATAGGCATACTGAACGATGAACGGTCTGTCGGGAACAGCTTTATTAAGTTCTTCCATGGTGGGGAAGCGGTTTTCTTTAAACTGATAAGGCGACCAGCCACCAATTACTTTTACCCATTGGCCTTCGGGAGTTCGCTTTGCCTGCTCGCTCAACATTTCCAATGCCCGCTGAAGCGTGGGCACTCCTTCCCAGCGGACGGTATAATTGAAACTCCTTTCACTCAGCACATGCGTGTGCGCATCATTTAATCCGGGGATCAGGCGCCGTCCATTCGCATCGATCAGTTTTGTATTGTTGTCTTTTAGTTTGAGTATATCGGCATCTGTACCCACGGCATAGATCCTTCCCCTCTTTACGGCAAGCGCGGAAGCCTGGGGAAGTGAAAGACTTTCAGTAGTGATTTTTGCATTGTATACGATCAGGTCAGCACCGGTCAGCTGACTGTCCGACTGGGCAGCACATCCCATCGTTAAGATAACCGCCCAAATGAATACGAATACTTTTTTCATTTTTCCTGAGTTTTAATGAACGATAGTTTCATGTTGATAATTCAGTACTAAGTTCTTTCGAAGGCATGGCTGTTGCCAATGACATTTGCGGCGGAATTCCGGTGACAAAAGTCAATTCCCCTGAAAAGGAGCATGATAAAACTGTATATATTTGTTTTAGCTTTTATCAACATGCACGAAGCCCTTATAAAATATTTCAACAGCTATGCGAATACGCCTCTTTCAGAGGAAGAGGTGATGACCATACAAAGCGCTTTCACCCATAAAAAACTCAGAAAGAGACAGTATTTATTGCAGGAAGGCGAAGTATGCCGGCATACAGCCTTTATTGTGCATGGTGCGATGCGTCAATATTCGGTGGATGACAAGGGCGAGGAGCATATCACCAGGTTATATATCGAAAACTGGTGGGCCACTGACCGGGAGAGTCTGATGAAACATTCTCCTTCCATTTATTTCATCGATGCCTGGGAGGATACTGACTGCCTTTTGATTACAGGGGAGGCGTTCACAGATCTCGTAACCCGGATTCCGACGCTCGCCGAATGGATGAGAAATGTGGACGTAAATTTTGCGATTGCCGCCCAGCGAAGACTGAATGCAGCCATTAGTCTGTCAACCGAAGAACGCTTCCATGATCTCGAAAAAAGCTATCCTGAATTTTTGCAGCGCTTTCCCCAGCATATCATCGCATCCTATCTTGGCGTAAACCGTGAAACGCTCAGTCGCATCCGGACGCGCAGCGTGAAGAAATAGCTCCCGTATATTTTCGATGACCTTTATCACCGTTTTTAAATGTGATTTGTCATTGCATTTGGACAGTGGCCGCCCGCAATTTAGCAGTGTAAAAAACATTGTTTTGCGAAAGCCGATGCAATGAAAAAAGAAGTTCGGACCATTCTGCAGAATCAGCCTGTATGGATCAATGATACAGAAGTGCAGCTGGTTTTACCCGCTAAACACCTGGGCCCGGTTGGTCCGTTTATCCTGCTGGATCATATTTCCTCATGGAGACAATCAAGCAATAAAACGGCCAGCGATTCTCCGGGCAAATGTCCGGTTCCCCATCGCGGAGTCATTACGGTTACATATATTATAAAAGGTCAGATTGAACATTCGGACAGCAGAGGAAATCATGTAAGTCTGGAGGCGGGTTGCATGCAGTGGTTAAATGCGGGCTCTGGAATCGTTTGCGATCAGGATATCAAACCTGCGTTCAAACAAGGTGAAACGGAAATATCGGTCATACGCGCATGGATTAATCCTCCCGCAAACCAAAAATTGCATCCGCCGGAATATGTATCACTTTGCCATGATGAAA
>DASSGT010000464.1:0-2302 GCA_035693345.1 Puia sp.
AACAGACATCATTTTAGATCCCGGATTTGGCTTTGCCAAAACACCTTCTCAGAATTTTATATTACTCAAACAATTAAAGCTCCTGAGTATACCCGATCTGCCGGTGATGGTTGGATTATCGAGAAAGGCAACTATTTATAAAACGCTGGATATAAAACCTGAAGATTCTTTAAACGGAACGACCGTGATGCACACGCTGGCATTACAAGGTGGCGCACAGATTCTGCGTGTGCATGATGTCAAGGAAGCCGTTGAGGCAATCCGGTTATGGACGTCCTACGCATCGGCATAGGACGTCCACCGGAACCAACTATTTTTTATGTACTGGTGCAGGAGCTGTGTGCATATTCGGCCTGTTCTGGCCACCCGGCATCATGGGCATTTGGGTTTCTGCCGGTGCATCGGTCACATCTACGATTTTTACATCAAAAATGAGATTTTCAAATGGTTTTTTGCCAGGCCCGATCTGCTGATCATAAGCCAGAAAAGCCGGGATATAAAGTGTTGCTGTTGATCCCTTCTTTAAAAGACGGACGCCATCTTCCCATCCTGGAATAATTCTATGACTGCCTACAACAAATTTTACGGGCTGCCCATCTTCTTTATCATTTGTCTCAAATACTTTTCCGGAAGGGAACAATTTACCGGTGTAAATGACAGATACCTGTTTGCCGGAATCAATGACAGGACCATCTCCGGGATTTTTTATTTCGACAAAAGTTCCTTTCTCGGTTTTCGTTGCCTGGATATTATGTTCTTTCAGGTAATTTTCTACCTGTTGAGTTTGTTTTGCATGGAATCCTACCAGCAGTGAATCCCTGTCTTTTTTTACTAATTCTTCATTGTCGAATACATCTTCCACACGCAGAGTCAGGATGATCTTATCCTTCTTGTGTATGAACGGAGGTAAAGGCTGTCCTGATTTTTTCTGAATACTATCAGCCAGCTGAATCACTACAGCACTATCACCCTTTCTCAGTAAAGAAAATATTTCAACGGGACTGTAAGAATTTGCTGACACACTGTCGATCGGAACGTACGCTGGCATGCTGCTGTCTGATGTAAAAAGAACAGAATCTTTTGTTCCGCTAATTTTCTGGCTGAAGTTTAGCTTGATGAATTGTCCTCTTTTAACGACGGGGTTTTTTCCGTCGGAAATGATCTTATATAATAAGCCGGATTTTGTTTTCTTTAATCCACGATTATCACAGGAAACCAGTAACAGAATTCCAAGGAGTGCAAATAGAAAAGAATTGATTTGTTTCATTGCAGATTTATTGTAATTGTAAAGCGTTTTCTTTAACTGAAGCGCGAAAGCGCAATGTTGTTTCTTCCAGAGTCTCGCTGCTCCTTCCTCCGGCAGCATTCCGGTGACCTCCTCCCTCAAAATAATTACGTGCGAATTGATTTACATCAAAGCCACCTTTGCTTCTGAAAGAGCATTTGATTTCTTCATCGCGGTCAATGATCAGTGCCGCAAATTTGATACCCTGGATCGTCAGCGGATAGTTGACCAATCCTTCCGTATCTCCTGTTCTGATCTGGAATTTCACGAGATCCTTCCAGGGAATACTGATCAGGGCAGTATTGTATTCATACATGACTTCCATACGGTTTAGCAGAGCATGTCCGATAAAACGCAGGCGGTTTTCGAGGAAATTATCAAAGAGGTTTTCATGAACTTTAGAATGGTCCAGCCCGGTGTCTTTCAGTACTGCCACCATCCGGTGAACAGAAGATGAAGCTGAACTAAAACGGAATGAACCGGTGTCGGTCATCACACCGGCATATAAACATTCAGCGACGGCGAGGTTGATTCTGGCACCCTGTCCTGCCGACTCGATAAAATCAAAAACCATTTCGCTCGCTGAGCTTTTGGATGTATCACTGATACCATATGCAAATACCTCGGACTCCGGTTGCTGATGATGATCTATCAGGATACGTATACCTGGCGCTTTTCGAATCGGCTCAGTCATTTTTCTCGTTCGGTGCAGCACGTTAAAATCCAGGCAGAAGATCCAATCGGCCTTATGCAACAATTCATTTGAACGAACCGTATTGAGTTCATAGTCGATCACTTTTTCAGCGCCGGGCATCCATCCGAGCCAGTCGGCCCAGTTGGTGGGTGAAATGACTGTTACCTGGTGTCCCATCGCGGTTAAAATATGATACAGCCCCAATGAAGAACCCATCGCATCGGCGTCAGGCTTCTGATGCATTACAATAACAATGGTTCTCGGCTTCTGCAGTAAGGGAATTATTTCCGTAATAGGTTGCATGTAAAACGGTTGCAAAGGTG
>DASSGT010000465.1:0-6979 GCA_035693345.1 Puia sp.
GAACCAAATTTTATAAATCCCATTTCGGCACACTGTTCTACCTGCTGACCCGGAGAAAGGTAATTGATGATCCGTTTGGCGACAGCACCGGCAATCTGCTTGACAAGCAGGGTACCATTCGGATTTTTTATAACGACACTATGACGTTCATTTTCGGTGGAAGATTTAGGATTCCACGCCACCAGGTATTTCCCTTTGTGATATTGGCTATATATAACATCTCCACTGACGGGGTTTACATTCCGGTGTACGTTGGCCGGACTCATAAATATCGAAATCTGCAGACGGCGGTCATGAAAGTATTCCACATCTGTGATTTCTTCAATAACAACCACTTTTCCGTCAGCAGGACAAACGACAAATTTTTCGTTGATGGTGGGTGTGCGTGCGGGCACTCTGAAAAAGGATATAATAAAAAGTAAAAAAGCCAGGCTGATGATAAAAAGGAACCAGCTCAATCCCGGCAACTGATAACTGATAAAATAAAAAGAAATCAGGTTAATCGCTGCAAAGATGATCGCACAGACAGCAATGGTTTTATATCCTTCTTTGTGAATAGTCATGGGTAGAATAAAATCGGGTTGTTTTAATTATGCAAACATAACGATGTAAAGCCAAATGAATGGCGTGGCGAACAGCAGGGAATCAAAACGGTCGAGAAAGCCGCCGTGACCGGGTAAAATATGACCACTGTCTTTTACATCAGCGAGTCTTTTTAGTTTGCTTTGAAGAAGATCACCGACCGTACCGGCAATAGCCGCTATAGCGGCAACGATCATCCATTGACTGACTGCCTGCATCTCAAATCCGCTGCTTAGAAAATATCCGACAGCGCCCATGGCAACTACGGCGAAAATAAATCCGCCAATGGTGCCTTCCCAGGTTTTTTTAGGGGATATCGCCGATAAAGGTGTTTTGCCAATGAGGGAACCAACCAGGTAGGCCATGGTATCGTTAACCCATAAACTCAGGATGATCGCCAGAACCAATAATTTATTTACAGTTTCCAGTGCCGTTCCGGGATAGAAAGTGCGCAGATTGAGTAACATGCCCAGACTGAGAGATATATAAATCAATCCCAGCATGGAATATCCCATATTCCGCAAATATGTTTTCCGGGTATACAAAATCTCCGCTACCGGTAAAATGAAAAGAAATAACAGACCTCCATACAGACCAGCGTTATGAAGTCCGGCATTTCCGACATCACCTGCGAATCCGGGACGGGCGCAATACATCATAATACACCACCCGGCTATCATCACACCATATTTTTGAAATGAGCTTATTTCAGCATATGCAGGATCAATTTTTGCCAGCAGCTTCTGATACTCATACCAGCAGCCAAAATGAATGATAGAAAAAAGGATGAAGAAACTCCAGGTATTCCAAAGCAATCCAAACAACATGACCGCCACAAAGAACAGTGAAGTCAGTGCCCTTGTTCTGAAGTTGACTGCCTGAATTGCCATGCAGTGAAGTTACGTAAATGGATATTATATAGTATTTGAATCGGATTATACCCGTTCATCCGGTTCATCAAATATATTATATTCCTTCACTGGTGGAAACTCCGCGGCATAAGAGGTGACAGATTGTTTCCGAAGGTATTTAATGAGAAATATGATAACAATTACTGACGCCAGGCCAATCAGTATATAAACGAGGTTGATACTGGTATTTGAATCCAGGTCGGCCACTTTATAATAAATCAGAAAAACATTGATCGAATTAAAAATAAAATGGCCCAGCATGGATGTATAAATGCTGCCGCTATACCAATATAATGCACCCAGGATAACACCCAGTGCCATGCGTGGAATGAAGCCCATAAACTGCATGTGGAAAGCAGAGAATAGAATGGCCGTAAATATGATCCCGGGCCATGCCGCTCTGCATATCTGGATGAATAGTTTTTGCAATATGCCCCTGAAAAAAAGTTCTTCGCTGATGGCTGGTAAGGCGCCGGCCAGTAAAATGGTCATCAACAGATCGACAGGGGTTTTCATTGACAAAATATTCTTCATCTGACCATTCGCATCTGTTTCGTATTTCAGGATCCATTGCTGCGTTGATTTTGGAAGGAGATACACCATTGATTCGTTCAAGGAGGCCAGCATCTCTACCGCAAAATAGGCGGCGATCATGGTGATCATACCGATTAATAAAAATGAGCTTTTCTGTGGTGGCCTGATTCCAAGATATGTTAGCGGATGAGGATCTGCGAGGTATGAAAAAACCAGGGGCGGTAAAATAAATATTCCAATTGCGTTCACGATCAGCAAACCCTTCACAATACCCGCGTATTCAGGTCGGCCAAAATCAGAAATAGTACTGATTTGGAACAGGGTCATATGGTGTATACGTGCGATGATGCTGCCCCCGACCAATGAAGCAAGTAACAGCAGGCCAAATGTGAGTCCCCCAAATATGATGAGTTGTAACCAGGCGGGTTTATTTCGAAGGTATGTGTGCATGCATGGGCTTCCGGCTACAGCTTTTATTGAGTATCTTTGCGGCAGGAAGACGCGAAATTAAGCAACCAGGCTTCAATTTCAATCCCGCAGAAGGCGGGATGGAACCATTCCCACCAAAGAATGCCCATTCAGATCGGAAAACATATCGTATTGCCGGATTTTCCCCTGCTCCTGGCACCCATGGAAGACGTGAGCGACCCTCCGTTCCGCTATGTGTGTAAGAAATATGGGGCAGACCTTATGTTCAGTGAATTTATTTCTTCAGAAGGTCTGATCCGCGACGCCATCAAAAGCAAACAAAAACTTGACTTTTTT
The DNA here is from genome assembly GCA_035693345.1 of Puia sp. Taxonomy (GTDB): domain Bacteria; phylum Bacteroidota; class Bacteroidia; order Chitinophagales; family Chitinophagaceae; genus Puia. The sequence goes on from DASSGT010000465.1 coordinate 2,793, forward strand.
GAATATGAGCGACCCTTCGGTATTCAGATATTCGGAGGTGATGAAGAAGCCATGTCGCTCAGCGCCCGTATCATTGAGGCGACAAATCCCGACCTGGTAGATATCAATTTCGGATGCCCCGTAAAAAAAGTGGTTTGTAAAGGTGCGGGTGCTGCTGTGTTAAAAGATGTGCCTGCCATGGTGAGGCTTACGAGAGCTGTTGTGCAATCGACACGCCTGCCAGTAACTGTCAAGACCCGGTTGGGCTGGGACGATGATTCGAAAAATATTGAGGACGTTGCAGAGCGATTGCAGGATGAAGGTATTGGTGCGCTTACGATACATGGAAGAACCAGATCCCAGTTATATAAAGGTGAGGCCGACTGGTCTTTGATAGCACGTGTAAAAAATAATCCGCGCATTCAGATTCCAATTTTTGGGAATGGCGATATTGACAGTCCTGAAAAAGCATTGATATATAAAAACAGATACGGTGTGGATGGAATTATGATCGGCCGCGCCGCCATCGGGTACCCCTGGATATTTCAGGAAATCAAATATTTCCTGCAAACAGGAAATCACCTGCCGTTGCCATCACTGGAAGAACGCATCGATGTGATTCGGCAGCACTTATACCGTTCAGTAGAATGGAAGGGAAATATGCTTGGCATCCTCGAAATGCGCCGGCATTATGCTAATTACCTCAAAGGCATCCCGCATATAAAAGAAGTGCGTAATCAGCTGGTACAAAAAAACAGCGTTGATGAAATTGAAGAAGTCCTTCTAAGCCTAAAGCTTAAGGCGGAAAGCGGAAAGCTTTCTTATGCGTAAAGCATAAAGCGGAAAGCTTTCTTAGGCTAACCCCTGAATCAAAAAGGGGCCCTGGAATTTTTTAGATATGTATAGATAAATCGGGGAAACTGTAACTCCTGCCTTAAGCTTTATGCCTTACGCTTTACGCTTTCTTGTTGAATTCCTCCAAAAGAGAAATATAATGAGCTGCGCGTTTTTCTGCAATGAAATCTGCAATGAAGAGTTCGGCGGCCATGATGGTAAATGTTATACCAAAGCCAAGCCAATAGGATCTGAGGGGCTGATTAAAAAATAACATCACCAGTATCAATCCGGTGATGAAGGCACCGATCTCGATCCATCGGTAGACCAGGAAATTGGTTTTGACCTTTCGCATTCGTGTCAGCTCAATCGTTTTGAGCTGATCAGGATTCATATCATAGGCATACACCTGGCTGATGCGCTGATCATCACTGCGCATAACTACCGTATAACCTGCAACAGCCTGCATGAGACCAAGGATCAGTAAGGGAAGTGCGGCGCCCCGGAAGATTTGAGTTTTTGCAGTAAAATAAAAAATCAACGCCAGCACGATGACTGCTATGCCAATGACCAGGAAAACCAGGCTTTCATGCTTTTCAGCAATGAAATATTTTTCAATGTCAGCCTTTGTGAGCATATTGATTCTGCCCTTTAAATATAACCATATCCCGTTAGTTTGGCGCTGCTTATTTTTGCAAAAATTCTTTATGACCCGTTTTTTTATTCCCTGCCTGCTGGTTATGATTTTTTCAGGTTGTTCATCCAATAATGTGCAGGAAGATGATAGTCTGAAATCCTATTTTGATTCTGCTGGTGTGAAGGGATGTTTTGGACTATTCAATAACGGGGATAACAGTTTCATCATCTATAATCTGTCGCGCTATCGGGACAGTTCCTATACACCCGCCTCTACTTTTAAAATTGTGAATTCGCTGATCGGCATACAGACCGGTGTGATCCGGGATGAAAACATGGTGATCAAATGGGACGGTGTGAAAAGATGGAACGACGACTGGAATAAAGACCTTACCATGAAGGAAGCATTTGCTGTTTCAGCGGTACCATATTACCAGGAAGTGGCGAGGCGTATCGGGCATGATACGATGAAAATGTGGATTGACAGTCTCGGTTATGGCAATCGAGATATCAGCGGACCTGTTGATTCTTTCTGGCTGAATAATACCCTGAAAATTAAACCGGATGAGGAACTGGGTCTGGTAAAAAAACTATACTTCAATCAACTGCCTTTCTTTAAACGTACACAGGAAATCGTACAATCCGTGATGTTACGTGAACAAAATTCGAATTACAAATTATATTATAAAACAGGCTGGGGATTTCCCGGTCATGGCGTGGAATTGGGATGGGTTGTGGGCTGGATCGAAGAAAACAGACATCCCTATTTCTTTGTACTCAATATTGAGTCGACCGTTCCCGATCGGGTACACGAAGTGCGGATCAAGCTGCTCAAGGACATACTGACCCATTTAGGATTTTTTAACGGAAAGAAATAATTGACGCGGCGGCTGTTTGTTATCTTGCGAGTTGAGGGCGAAGGCGGAAGGCGGAAGGCGGAAGGCGGAAGGCGGATGGCGGATGGCGGATGGCGGATGGCGGATGGCGGAAGGCGCAAGGCGTAAAGCGCAAGGCGTAAAACGTAAAGTGTGAGATGTGAGAAATGAAGCAGACATATAGCTAATAACTAATAATTGATAATTAATAACTAATAACTGGTGTGAAGTTTCAGCATCCGGAATATTTCATCGGCATTCTTCTGATTCCACTGCTTATCTACCTGTATACCGGGTTGGTTAGCTGGAAGAAGAAATTATCTGCCCGTATTGGCGATCCCTCTCTGGTTGCCCAGCTGGTAAAATCTTTTTCCGCCAGGAATTTCCTTCTGAAGTTTGTCCTGATATGCGCAGCTGTTTTTTTTCTGGTTGCAGGCCTGGCGAATTTGAGGGCACGTGGAAAGGCAGAAGATATTACACGCCAGGGCGTGGATGTCATGATCGTTCTTGATGTAAGCAAGAGTATGCTGGCGCAGGATGTTAAACCCAGCAGACTGGATAAGGCAAAACAGCTCTTATACAGACTCGTCGACCGATTGCAAAATGACCGCATAGGTTTGATCCTGTTTGCAGGCAGGGCCTATATGCAAATGCCGCTGACTACGGATCACAGTGCTGCGAAACTTTATATTTCGGAAGCGGGACCTGAGGCTGTTCCCACACAGGGAACCATTTTCTCCGAAGCACTCAGTATGGCAAACAGTTCTTTTAACCGGAATGAACATAAATACAAAGCCGTGGTACTGATTTCCGATGGTGAAGACCATGACGCGGAAGCTTTGAAAGTGGCAAAACAAATGGCAGATGATGGCGTTATGATTAATACTATAGGCATCGGATCGGCAGAAGGATCGGAAATAATCGATCCCGAAACGAAGGAGCCTAAAAAAGATGATAAGGGAAATACTGTTATTTCAAAATTAAATGAACAGGAACTGATCGGACTCTCAGATGCGACGAATGGAATTTATATTCACCTCGATAATCTGGAAGATGCAACGATCACACTGACGCAAAGGCTGGACAGTATTGAAAAAAGGGCATTGGCAGATAACGAGTTTGTTAATTTTACAAATTATTTTCCCTGGTTCATCGGTCTGGCAGGCCTTTTACTGATCATAGAATTATTCATCCCTGAACGAAAAAGAAAAATTGCTTAAATCAATACGATACATATTATTTCTTTTTTCTTTTTTAATGGCATATCATTTATCGGCCCAGACAACTGATGCTTTGATCCGCCGGGGAAACCACTTTTATAATAAAAAGGACTATGACCAATCACTCGTGAATTATGACAAGGCATTAAAAAAATCTCCCGGGAATCCGGACGCACATTTCAATCAGGGAGATGCTCAATACCGCAAAAACGATTATGAAAAGGCGGCAGCGTCTTATGATGATGTATTGCAATCCAAAGCGGATGAAAATACAAGGCAGAGTGCCTATTACAATAAGGGCGTGGCGATGATCCGTCAGAAAAAAGTGGATGAAAGCATTGACGCCTGGAAAAATGCACTGCGACTGAATCCGGAAGACAGTGAGGCCAGGGAGAATCTGGTAAAAGCGCTGCTTGAAAAAAAGAAACAGGATCAGCAGGAACAACAGAATAAAAAAGATCAGAAGGATAAAAAAAAGGATGATAAAAAACAGAACCAGGATCAGAATCAGCAGGATAAGACACCCAAACAGCAACAAAGTAAACTGACCAAACAACAAGTAGAGCAATACCTCAAGTCCCTGGAACAAAGGGAAAAAGATGTTCAGGATAAAATGAATCAGAACAAATCCCACTCATTGAGT
>DASSGT010000466.1:0-8515 GCA_035693345.1 Puia sp.
CGTGAAGGCATGCATCGGTTTTCCCCATATTTTTTCGCAGGTGCAGACCTTGCTGTCTTACATATCAACAGGAACTGGAGCCGCTTTGATACGACTTATTATGATTCCAAGTCGTCTACCGCCCAGGGACTTGAAGTGGATACTCTTCATAAAACGCCAACATTTCTTCCCGTCATTCCCGTGGGCGCGGGTCTGAGATACATGATCACCGATCGAATTTTTGTGAATGCTCAATTTTCCTACCGGATCACTACATCTGATTATATTGATGGATTCAGTTATTCTTGCAACTCCGAGAAAAATGATCATTACTATGGTCTGACTCTTGGCGTCAGCTACCGCTTTGGGTGGACCGGAATAAACTGTCCAAAAATACCATTGTAAATCTTCCAGGGTGTCAGACTACTAAATAATCATTCATGACATGCAACCTTAACTATCGTTGCTCATTACCCGGCGCCTGTTCGCCAACCCAGTTTTCTGCATATACCGGATTCCAACTGTGTTTCCATCTCCGGTGACTCCATAACCACATTTCAGGATTCTGGCGAATGGCTTTTTCCATATAACGGGCATATAGCACAGTCAGTTCTCCTTCCTTTAGTGAACCGGGGTTTTCACACGCGACTTCGAGATGGGCCTGATAATAGCCACGTTTGGGTTTTACAATGGAAGTAAATAAAACAGGCAAATTACCCGCCCTGGCTCCCTTTTCCGGACCCGACACGAAACCCGTAGGCCTTCCAAAAAAATTCAACCAGTACGCATTATGGAGGTTGCCCGGACTCTGATCTGCAACAAGCCCCAGGAGATATTGCGTGTCTTTAAATGTTTCCATGGATTTACTCATTTTATCGGCAGCAATAAATTTATTTCCATATCGAACGCGTAAACGATACATTATTTTTTCCATTACGGCATTGCTCAGAGGCATGTATACTACAAGCACCTGATATTTTGTGTGATTGCCTAAAACATGATGACCCCATTCCCAGTTAAATGTATGTACGAGGTGAAGCTGACAACTTTTACCACTATTAAATAAAGGATCAAGCACTTCCCAGTTAGCAGTGATTCTTTTTTCAAGAAAACGCCTGGAAGCACTGACCAGCTTAATGGTTTCTATAAAAGAATCAATCAGGTTGCGATAGAATGTTTTGGCTATTTTAACCCGCTCAGACATTGACTTTTCGGGAAAAGCTATTTCAAGGTTATCCATGACTGTTTTTTTCCGGTAGCCAATGATATAATAAACCAACAGGTATATACCATCAGAGATGATATACAACAGACGCATGGGCAGGAGCGAGAGCAGATAAAAAAAACCGGATACTATATAATACATAGGGTTCTAATATACCAAATTAGCCATTCTAACCACGACACTCAGGATATCAGTGTGGACCTTTGTTATTTAACCGAAATCAAAAAATCAGATACCAAACGATTGAATAATTCGGGATTCTCCATATTAGACATATGTCCCGCTCCCGTGATTTGCATTTTCACGGATTGCTTTATGTTTTTGTGGAGAATTTCGGCGATCTGCTGAAAGTCACGAATATCTTTTTCACCGGTAATAATTAAAACAGGCACTTTTATTTTTTGCAATTGTTCGATAGCCGGGGGTGTAAGACCCTGCATAGGATTTTTATGCACCCATTGCCAGCCGGAATAAGACAAAATCATTTCACTTAATCTCCTGAAAACCGCAGTATCTTTTTTTGCAGGTAAAAAAATGGGATGATCTAAAAACAACTGATTTGCGGTGTCAATACCTTTCTGCATACCTGCATCGTAAATCGGTTTCAGTATAAATTCCTCAAAACTATACCCGTCAATGGCTACGTCTGCCAGAACCAGGGCTTTGGTTTTGTGTGGGTATGCCAGTGAAAAATTAACAGCCGCTTTCCCACCCATTGAAAGCGCGATGATAACAACCGGCTCCTCAATATGCAGACTGTCCAGCAATGTATGGATGTCTTCATGAAAACTGTATGGCGCAGAGCCGGGTACAGAAGATTTTCCAAATCCCCTTAAATCCATATTGATACAGGTAAAGGAATCAGAGAAATAATTTACCTGGTCCTCCCACATTCGATGGTCCAGGCAAATGCCATGCAGGAAAAGAAGAGGAGTTCCGGTACCTGTTTTCTGATAATAAAGTTTTCCATCGCTTAGATTCACAAAGCCCTGCTGCATTTGAGCCTTTCCATGAACGGTTACCATCATATTTAAACATATAACCAGTAATAATCTCATCTAGCCGGTTTATACGCTGTTCATAAAGATACTACGGATCAAAATATTATTCCGAAGCACGTCTCTGTTCACTAGGGGCATAATTCGCAGTGATATTTTATATTTTTTGACCAAATACAATAATTTTCTCCCGGTACGGGCGTTTAGGTTAGAGAAAATTGCCCTTATTTTAAGCGGATGCGTCCAATCCTAAAAACCCTTGGCCTGGTCTTACTGACAGCTGGCGCCATGAACTTTCAAGCCCTGTCTGCACAAAAAACTCCGGTTACCACCGTGGAAGCCGAGAAACTATCCATGCAGCTTGAAATATCTATGACCAAGGGTGATCCCGGCATCCTCAATCACCTGATCTATTTTCCCGAATTTATAGCCAGGACCCAATCAAAAAGTCCTATCATCGATAATCTGGATACCCTGACCAAAATGGCGAATGAGTTTGGCCTTTTCAATATAGGCAACAGTACCCTGGAGATTACAAAAAACGGAAGCTATAAACTTGTCCGCGGTTATTTGAAGAATGAAGAAATGCATCTTTTGTTCAGGGCCTTTGGTGATGGCGGTCTTGATTACCATGATATCACCGTTATAAAAGTGAAGGATACCCTCCGGGCTGCCGATATTTTCTCCTACCAGCTTGGCGAATCCTATGCCCGACAGTTTTCATACCTGATTGCGGATACCGGAACGACGGATGCTCATATTTCACTGACGTCAAAAAGCAAATATGAGATCATATTCGAAAATGCATTGAGTCAGAAAAACTATAGTGCGGCGAGATCAGCCTTTGAAAAATTCGACGACCAGACGAAGGACGAGAAGCACCTCTCTCTTCAGTATATGCTGGCCTGCCAGCACCTCAGCGAAAAATTATTCAGAAAATCTGTTGACCACTATATCTCCTTATTTCCGGAAGAGCCCACACCTTATCTGCTCATGATGAAAGAATATGCCGATACAAAAAGCTATGGAGATTACAGCAGGGCAATCGATAAAATGGATACACTGCTAAACATCGATCCCTTTCTGAATTATTTCAGGGGCAATGTTGAGTTAAAATTGAAAGATATCCGGGCGGCTTCGCATTTCTATCAGGAAGCTTTTGACTATGATCCGGGGATCTGGCAGAATACAGAAAAACTCGTGGATTGCAAGGTTGTTAATAACGAACTGGTCCAGGCCAGTGAAGCGATCATTCTCTATACCCATACTCCGGGATATCGAAAAGAACTGGTCGAAGAGCTCTATAAGGATTATCCTGCTTTAAGATAACAGCTGCCATCGCTTTTGCGCGATTATTCGATCCTCCTCCATACATTCACATTCAGATGAAGTACCGGCATTTTATCTTCGCCATTTTTTTCCTGTTCTTTCAAATGGAAAGAGCGCTGGCACAGGATCTCGATCCCCGGGCCTATGCGTGGATCCCCGTGGGCTTTACCGTCCTCGGTTTGGGATACGGATACACTTATGGCGGAGTGATTACTGATCCGACTATTCCTGTAAAGGATGTGGATGCACACATCAATACATTATCATTCGGAGCGGCGCACATCTTCAATATGTTTCAAAAGACCGCCCAGCTTTCGATGACGCTGCCATGGAACTGGGCCACGGTAACCGGTTCCGTACAGGAAACCACACAGCGTATTACCCGCGACGGTTTGGGAGATATGCGCGTTCGATATTCGATATTGTTAACGGGAGGCCCCGCGGCCACTCCTGCCGAAATAGCGAAAACGCCCCCAAGAACCATTATAGGAGCAAGTCTTTCCGTTACCGTGCCTACCGGGCAATATTTGCATGGAAAACTCATCAACCTGGGAACTAACCGCTGGTCTTTCAAACCGGAACTGGCTTTGTCGCAGCCCGCCGGCAAAAGATGGCTCTTCGACGTATATGCGGGAGTATGGTTTTTTACAGTTAATAATTCATTTTATCCCGGTAATTCTGTTCGTTCCCAGGCACCATTGACGACTTTCCAGGCACATGCCAGTTACAATATTACACCCCGACTGTGGGCAGCGGTCAATTATACGTATTATATCGGAGGGGCATCCACAGTGAATGACATTACAGATAATGACCGCCAGGAAAACTCCCGCGTCGGTGGTACATTGGTTCTGCCTGTGGGAAAACGAAACTCCATCAAGATCGCCTACAGCACGGGAGCCATCATACGTTTTGGAGCTAATTTTTCGACCATCTCGGTCGCCTGGAATTCGATATATTATTCAAAACCCAAAAAAGCTATTCCTGCCAGTTAGGATGTGTTGGCCATCGGCCCTTTGGTTTCCTTGCCGATTTGCCTTAACTTACCTGTCATAATTAGCCAAAACGACTGTGAAACGAATTGCTGCTGCCAGTACGCTAAAGCCCGCTTTTGCTTTTTCTGATAAAATTCCTTTTTATATGAAGCGCCTGATCCTTTTCCTGGCGCTCCTTCTCCTGTTTTCTGCAGAAATATTACGCGTTTATTTTGTGATGCCTTTTCCGGGCAGCCAGATAAACAATACCGTTTTTTTTGCCTACTGGCTGGATCAGTCGATTGTATGGATCCGGATCCTCGCTTTGTTTCTCCTGTGTTTTGCCCTGATCAGTGTTTTTAAAAATGGCAGACTCTGGGAAAAAGTATTATTATCTCTGATCGGTCTGTCTTATGCGTGTGTATTTTTCATTTTTAATTTTCGATTACAAGCCGAGAATATCTTTCACCAACCGGTAAACAAATCATTCACCGTTGCATCCGGCAGCGCCATGGAAAAATCAAAACTGATCATCGGTGTCGTCATCAATGGTCAGGCAAAAGCCTATCCCATTCAATTGATCGGGTATCATCACCAGGTGATGGATACGATTGGAACGACTCCTGTGATGATTACTTACTGTACCGTTTGCCGGACGGGTCGTGTGTACAGTCCGTTTGTAAATGGAAAACCCGAATCTTTCCGACTGGTCGGTATGGATCATTTTAATGCGGTATTTGAAGATGCCACCACCAAAAGCTGGTGGCAGCAGGCAACCGGAACTGCGATCGCAGGTCCACTGAAAGGATATCAGCTAAAAGAATTTCCTTCAACGCAATTGACCTGGGATGCATGGCTCAGGGAACATCCGGAATCTCTGGTGATGAGACCGGATACCATATTCATGAATAATTATTTCAAGCTGGAAGATTATGACAGGGGAACGATGCTCAGCAGCCTCGTAAGAAGGGATACGGTTTCCTGGGAACCTAAATCATGGATCGTGGGCGTGAAGAATAATTTCTCTTCCAAAGCATATGACTGGAATGAACTGGTGAAAAAAAAGATCATCCAGGATTCGGTGGACAGATTGCCGATCCTGTTAACCATCGAAAAGGATTCCACCTCATTTCACGTATATGACCGACGGGTAGATGATTCCGTTCTCACTTTCATCATCGGGGATAAGAATGATTTATTGTTTGATGAAAATACACACTCGACCTGGAATATGGATGGCTTGTGTATCGGAGGATTGTTGATAGGCAAGAAACTTTTGCCGGTTCAGTCTTACAATGAATTCTGGCATTCCTGGCAAACATTCCATAGCAATGCAAAAATCTATATTGGTAATTACGCTGTGATAAAATAAAAAAGCCATCATGATTTTTGCATGATGGCCCTTCTTATTTTTTATGATATTTTATTAATCCCAACCGCTTGTATCCACAAGTTTTCCGTCCTTGTCCTTGATCTGACCGTCATTGTCAATCATCATTCCTTCTTCGAGTTTTCTTTTCTTGTCTCCTTTGGATACTTCCCCGTTGACATCCACCTTACGACCATTTGTGCAGGTTACCGGAGCATCCATAGCAACCCATGCACCACCCTTTACGATCATCATCTTGCCATCTTTCATGGTCATCAATCCATCCTTCAAAGTAGCGGTTGCGGAAGCTGAAGAATCGGCAGCAGGTGTTGTTGCGGGCGCAGCGGTGGCCGTATCAGTAGTAGTCGTTGATGATTTGTTGCCATCATTACATGCGAAGGCAAAACTGGCAATGGCCGCTGCGAATAATAATTTTTTCATGGTGTTTTTATTTTAGTTTTAATAGTACGCAAAACTATGCCATTTAATAATATGCATACCTTTTTTTGTAGATTTGTTCAGGCATGACATTTGCCTGCGTAAAGGTTTTAAATGAAATTTCAGGCCACTATTGTTTTTATCTTCTCGTGCCTTCTGATCCTTTCATGCAAAAGAAATAATAAGCCATTATTTCAACTCATTTCTTCTGATCATTCAAATGTGCATTATAATAATCATATCGTTGAGAACGATACCATTAATCCATTCGATCTGCCGAATATGTATAATGGCGGGGGCGTTGGAATCGGTGATTTTAATAATGACGGTTTATTGGATATCTATTTCACAGGTAATCAGGTTCCCTGTAAGCTGTATTTAAACAAAGGAGATTTTAAGTTTGAAGATATTACGGATATCGCGCATGTTAATGGAAACAACGAATGGTGTCGTGGCGTTTCAGTGGTCGATATCAATAACGACGGTCTGCCGGATATTTATGTTTGTGCCACCATATTGCCGGATTCCGCAAAAAGACAAAACCTGCTTTATATAAACCAGGGAGTCAACAAAGAAGGTATTCCGGTATTTAAAGAGATGGCCAGAGAATATGGATTGAATGATGCATCTTATTCGACGATGGCGTCTTTTTTTGATTATGATAATGACGGTGATCTGGATGTTTATATTACCGTAAATGTGATGGACATTGAAAATAATCCTTCTGTCTATCGTCCAAAAATAAAGGACGGCTCGGCGCCCAGTACCGGCCGTTTATATCGCAACGACTGGAGCCCGGCATTACATCATCCCGTATTTACAAATGTTACTAAACAGGCCGGTGTAACGATTGAAGGATATGGCCATAGTGCAACCATCGCCGATTTCAACAAAGATGGCTGGAAAGATATTTTTGTAGCCAATGATTTTCTCTCAAATGATCTCCTGTATATCAATAATCACGACGGCACTTTTACCGACCAGGCAGCGACTTATTTCAAACATACGTCCGCTAACGGCATGGGCCAGGATGTTATCGACATTAACAACGACGGACTTGCGGATGTGGTGGAAATGGATATGGATCCCGAAGACAATTACAGAAAGAAATTGCTGATGTCGGGATACAATTATCAAAATTATCGAAACAATGATTCTTTCGGATATCAATACCAATACGTTCGCAATACGCTGCAATTGAATATGGGACCGCGTATTGAAAAAAATGATTCGGCGGGTGATCCCATATTCGGTGATATCGGTTATTGGTCCGGCATTTCTTCAACGGACTGGAGCTGGGCACCACTTGTTCAGGATTTCGATAATGACGGATTGCGCGATATCATTGTAACCAATGGTTTTCCAAAAGACCTGACGGATCATGATTTTATTGCATTCCGGGAAAAATCATTCGGATACACAACCAAGAAAGAAGTCCTGAGTAAAATACCTCAGGTCAAACTGAAACATTATGCTTTTCACAATACGGGCGATGCAAGATTTACGGATGTCTCGGATAACTGGGGTCTAACAACACCATCTTTCTCAAACGGAGCGGCTTATGCGGATCTTGACAATGATGGTAAACTGGATCTCATTATAAATAATATCAATGATGAAGCTTTTATTTACAGAAATGTTTCAGCTGACACATCGAATTATCTCACCATAAAATTAATCGGTGATTCATTGAACCGAAACGGGATTGGCACATGGATCGAACTGTATTATAGCGGAAAACAGCAGGTATATGAGCAAACACCTTATCGTGGCTATTTATCCACTATGCAAACAGATCCGCATTTTGGTTTGGGAAAAACATCCCGGATCGACTCGTTGGTCATAAAATGGCCGGATGGAAAAAAGCAGGTTTTTTTAAATGTTGAAGCAAATCAGAAAATGACGGTCAATTATAAAACCGCCAAAGAATTGTACAACTGGAAATCGGCTCACGCGCCCGCTCCCTTGTTTCAGCCGGATTCGTCGAGAATACGCTATCAGCATCAGAAAACAGATTTTATAGATTTCAGTGTTCAGAAATTATTGCCACATAAGTTTTCCGAATATGGTCCTGCTATGGCGGTGGGTGATGTAAACAATGACGGTCTCGATGACATCTTCATTGGCGGCTCCGGCTCCCATCCCACGACGCTGCTATTGCAACAAAAAGACGGAACCTTTACAAATAAGAATATTCTCCCCG
>DASSGT010000467.1:0-3011 GCA_035693345.1 Puia sp.
ATTGCAGGGTCCTTCGGCAGTGAATATTGGTAAAATAGATTTTGTTCTGCTAAGCCATGACCAGCATCCGGACAACCTGGACAATTCCGGCAGAAAATTATTAGTTGAAGCTACCCACACATTTACAACAAAAGCAGGGTCTAAACGACTCGGAGGTACAAGCATCGGGCTGGATCCATGGGCATCCCATTCACTAACAACCCCCGACGGGTCTGTCATTGCGATCACTGCTACACCTGCAAGGCACGGTCCGGCGGGTATCGAACCAATCGCCGGAGACGTGATCGGTTTTGTTCTTACAATAAAGGGGCAGAGCAATCATGAAATATATATTACCGGCGACACCGTTTTTTATGAAGGTGTTGCCATGGTGGCAAAAAAATTTAAACCCGAATTCATTTTTCTATTTGCCGGCGCCGCCAGAACAAGAGGTCCATTTAATCTGACGATGGGTACGAATGATGCGATTGATACGGCTTTCGCGTTTCCCGATGCTCTGATCATCCCATTGCATTTCGAAGGATGGAAACATTTTACGCAGAATGAAAATGACCTGGAAAAAGCATTCGAGGTAATCGGCATACGAAACCGGTTGAAAGTATTAAAGGCAGGAGTACCTGAAAAACTTTTCTGAGAATACTCATGCATCAGGTTCGGGAATCCTGTCTGCTAGACAGGTAGGCAATCCATCTTGTGGGAAGAGATCTGATAAAAACGGAGACTGCTTTTGCAAGAAATCCCGGAACAATGATCATGTCCTTTTTTAATGTTCTGGCAACGGCTATTTCTCCTAACTTTTCCGGTGCAACAGCCATATGTTTACCAAACCATCCCAATTTTTGTATGGTTTCTTTTTCAACGGATGGTTTTGTAAAAACAGGTCCCGGACACAGGCAACTCACAGAAATATTTTCTTTCTGCAATTGGTAACGAAGAGAATAGCTAAAAAATATCATCGCAGATTTCGTGGCGGAATAAATATTTTTGATAGATATCGGCGCAAAACCCGCCATACTGGAAACGTTCAGGATATAGGATGGATGATTTTTCTTTAATAAGGGAAGCAGACAAAAAATTAAAGAGACCGCAGGTTCTGTATTCAACCGGAGCATATAAAGACTATCCTTTAGTGAATTGGAGAGATAATCTGCCGAACCCCCAATACCTGATACATTGCATAGCATTTTCAGAGGCAGATTTTTTTCGGTACACCAGGATTCAATCATAGTCGCAGAGTCATCCTTACTCATATCCAGCGCCATGGTCTCTGCCTGAATTGGAAATGCCGATTCCAGTTTGTTTTTGGCATTTGTCAAATCTTCTTCATTCCTGGCAATCAGCACAAGATTGTAATTTCTTTTTGCCAGCGCAACGGCGATGGCATATCCGATTCCCTTGCTACCACCGGATATCAATGCCCAGGGTTTGTCATTTTTTGTCACCTGCTTTTCCATAAATATTAGTGATCATCTGTCTGGGTAGGATCCTGATCAGGAATGCCGTTATTTTTGATACGGTGCCCGGCACGATGACCATCTTATGATCAAGGGTTTCGCTGACGGCAATCTCACCAACTTTTTCGGGCGGTACAGCCATCAGGGATCCAAACCATCCCAGTTTCTTCTTGGTATCTTCTACAATTTCAGGTTTTGTAAATACCGGTCCGGGACATAGAACGCTAACGCTGATATTTTTTTCTTTCAGTTGGTAACTGAGCGAATAACTGAAGAAGACAACCGCAGATTTTGTTGCGGAGTATAAATTTTTTACAGGTATGGGTGCGAAACCAGCCATGCTGCCCACATTCAAAATAAATGACGGCGCATTTTTCTCTAATAGGGGAAGAAGAGTAAGCGTGAGTGCCATAGCAGATCCTATATTCAGATTGATCATATATCGAAGCGAATCAAGGGACAGGCTCAGATAGTCTCTGGCTCCGCCAAAACCGGCGACATTGCAAAGCATCTTCAATGGAATATTTCTGTCTGTACACCATTTTGCAATATCAGTTGCCGCATCATTAAAACTCAGATCATACGCGAGAACTTCAACATGTATATGATAATCGTATTCCAGTTTGTTCTTTGCGCTGATCAGTGAATCCATATGCCGGGCGATCAGGATGAGATTATAACCGCGCCTGGCCAGGGCTTCTGCGATGGCATATCCGATGCCTTTGCTTCCTCCCGCAACCAATGCATAACCAGTTTCGTGATTCTGGTAATTCAAATTTGAATCGGAATTCGTAAATGAAATCGGAAGAGAATTTGCAGAAGAAGGTTTGTTAATAGCGATCTCCGAATGAAGAGTCGATTGTGTGTGGCCGGCAGTCAGGATCAACAGAATGGCTGCGAACAGGGAGAGTCTTTTCATGATGGGATCAATCTTTTTCGGCCTGATGAAGAATAAAGTAAAAACGAGATATCATTGTGAAAGGTTGCAACGGACGCATTCTACACGATTATTACTCCTGAATGCAATAGGAGTGCCAGCCGTTCCCGTGAAAGATTTTCCCCCTGGATTAAATCAACACCGCCATCATTGACGTAAGCTATTTTAAAGTAATTTCCGGTTATGAAATCAATGAAAATTTTACTGGCATTCCTGGTCTTCGCATTTGTTTTCGCTTTTACAAAATCCGGGGTTAAGAATGAATGGGAAATACTTTTTAATGGTAGGAATCTGAAGGGGTGGGACACATACATCGGGCCGGATCTCAATGACAGTGGGAAATTCATCAGTGCTCTGCCCATCGGTTTGAACAATGACCCACGTCATGTATTCACCATTGTAAAAGCAGATGGCGAAAACCTGATACGGATATCCGGTGAAAACTGGGGTGCAATCTCAACCGTGAAGGAATACGAAAACTATCATTTTCAGTTGCAGTTTAAATGGGGAACACTCACCTGGGGGCAAAAAAAGGGTAAGAAAAAAGACAGTGGTTTGCTTTATCATTCAGTTGGAAAGCGGGGAGCAGACTATGGCGCCTGGATGCGTTCGCAGGAGTT
>DASSGT010000468.1:0-3586 GCA_035693345.1 Puia sp.
TTAACCATTTTTCATCAATGATTTTTTTCAGTAGTGCTTTTGCATCACCAAATAAACGGGTGGCCGCTTCCCCGATCACTTCATCACTCAGCAATTGCGGGAATTTGCCATGCATTTCCCAGGCAATGAAGAACGGCTGCCAGTCGATGAATTCAGAAATTTCCTGCAGAGAAACCGTATCAAAAACTTTCACACCGAGGAAGGCTGGTTTGACGGGTTCAAATTTATTCCAGTCAATTTTTATTTTATTTGTCTTTGATTCCGCGTACGTCAAAAGTTGTTTCCCCGATTTCTTATTTGCAAAATCAGATTTCAGTTTGCTGTATTCCGTATCGATATTCTCAAGAAAAGGTTTTTTCAGAATATCATTCAGAAGGCTTCCCGCTACAGTTACACTACGCGAAGCGTCAAGTACATGTACTACTCCATGTTCATATTCCGGAGCAATACGAATGGCGGTGTGCAGGCGTGACGTGGTTGCGCCTCCGATCATCAGCGGAAGATTCATATTTCTCCTTTTCATTTCGCGGGCCACATAAACCATTTCATCCAGTGAGGGCGTGATCAATCCGCTGAGTCCGATGATATCTGCATTTTCTTTGAGAGCTGTTTCTAATATTTTATCAACCGGTACCATCACACCGAGATCGACGATATCGTATCCATTACATCCCAGCACGACACCGACAATATTCTTTCCAATATCATGCACATCGCCTTTTACGGTAGCCAGTAATATCTTTGCATTGCCTTTTTCTTCTGTTGCCGTTCCGGTAGAGCTTGCTGCGACACGCCGGTTATAATTGTCAATTTTTTCCTGTTCAATAAATGGTGTGAGTACGGCAACAGATTTTTTCATTACACGGGCACTCTTCACAACCTGTGGAAGAAACATTTTTCCACTGCCAAAAAGATCGCCGACTACATTCATCCCCGCCATGAGCGGTCCTTCAATCACTTCCAGTGGTTTATCATAGTGAAGTCTGGCTTCTTCCGTATCGGCTTCTATATATTCTGTAATTCCATGGATGAGCGCGTGTTTGAGACGTTCCTCCACAGAAGTCAGACGCCAGGTTTCATCCTTCTTTTCCTCTTTAACTTTTCCTTTGACTGATTCCGCAGCAGCCAGTAATTTTTCTGTGGCTTCGTTGTTTTCGTTATTTCGGTTCAGGATCACGTCTTCGCACAACTGACGAAGTCCGGGTTCAATATCATCATAAATCACCAGTTGTCCGGCGTTTACAATACCCATGCTCATGCCTGCTTTGATGGCATAATAGAGAAATACGCTGTGCATGGCTTCCCTTACCGGTTCGTTTCCGCGGAAAGAAAACGAAAGGTTACTGACACCGCCACTGATCTTTACGAGTGGATGCATGGCTTTGACCTCACGGGTTGCCTCGATAAAATCTACTGCATAATTATTATGTTCTTCGAGGCCTGTGGCGATGGCAAATATGTTAAGATCAAAAATGATATCCTGCGGGTCGAAGTCGAGTTGACGGGTTAATATATCAAACGCGCGATTCGAAATTTCCACTTTCCGTTTTTTCGTATCTGCCTGTCCCTGTTCATCAAATGCCATAACGACTACGGCAGCGCCGAAGCTTTTGCAAATGATGGCCTGCTCGATAAATTTTTCCTCTCCTTCTTTTAGAGAAATGGAATTGACAATACATTTACCCTGTACACATTTCAAACCGGCCTGAATAATGCTGAATTTCGAAGAATCGATCATGATGGGAATCTTCGCAATGTCGGGTTCACTCTGGATGAGGTTTAGAAAATGTGTCATGGCTTTTTCGCCATCCAGTAAAGCATCATCCATATTGACGTCCAGAATCTGGGCCCCATTCTCTACCTGCTGACGCGCAACCGCCAATGCTTCCTCATATTTATTTTCACGGATCAGACGCGCGAATTTTTTTGAACCTGTGATATTGGTTCTTTCACCCACATTCACAAAGTTCGATTCAGGGCGAATGACTAACGGTTCCAGGCCCGATAAACGCAGATAAGGGAAAATGACGTTCGCTTCACTCATTTAGAATAATAATTATTATGCAACCAGTTCCATAACCGGTAATTTTCTCGGTGGAAATTTTTTCACCTGTTCAGCAATATGCCTGATATGATCCGGTGTGGTGCCACAGCAACCCCCTACAATATTGACGAATCCCTCTTTTGCCCATTCTTCCAGAAAATGTGCTGTTTCTTCGGGTTCTTCTTCATACAGCCCCATGGAATTCGGAAGGCCTGCATTCGGATAAGCCGAAGTGTAACAGGATGCAATTTTTGAAAGTTCTGCAATATGCGGTCGCATTTCAGCTGCACCCAACGCGCAATTGAGTCCCACACTGAGGGGTTTGGCGTGTGCGACGGAGGTATAAAAAGCTTCAAGGGTCTGGCCACTCAGGGTTCTGCCACTCGCGTCTGTGATGGTGCCGCTGATCATGATCGGCAATGATTCTTTTTTTGTATCGCGGAAATATTTTTTTATCGCGTAAATGGCTGCCTTTGCATTCAGCGTATCAAAAATGGTTTCAATCAAAAGCAGATCCACGCCTCCATCAACCAAACCGGCGACCTGTTCGTAATACGCATTTGAAACTTCATCAAAACTAACAGAACGAAAACCGGGATTGTTTACATCGGGAGATAATGAGAGGGTTTTATTCATTGGACCGATAGCGCCGGCAACGAATTTTTGGTTGACGGTCTTGTCCGCCGAAGCTTTTGCGAAGGCGGATGACCCTTGACCATTAACCGTATTGGCTTTGTGCTTTGCGCTTTGTTCTTTGAGCTTAAGATGTTCTTCAATGGCTTGTCGGGCCACTTTCGCTGAGGCGACATTTAATTCATACGCCAGTGACTGCATATTATAATCGGCCTGCGCTATGGCGGTACTGCTGAAAGTATTCGTTTCAATGATATCTGCTCCGGCGTTAAGATATTCCAGATGAATATCCCGTATGATATCCGGACGGGTTATTGACAAAAGGTCATTATTACCCTTTACATCCGAAGCCCAGTCTTTGAACCTTTCACCCCGGTAATCTGCTTCTTCCAGCTTATATCGTTGTATCATCGTACCCATAGCACCATCAATGATGAGGATACGGGATTCCAATACCGACTTGATATTTGACATGGTTTTAAGTTTTAAAGCTGACTGTTTGTGATGGTAAATGACAGAGAAGGCTGACTGACAACGGAAGGAAAAGTATATAGGACTTACCTGGCGTTTATTAGTTCAGTTCGTCTTTCATCTGTCAGGCCGAACAATAAACAAATCTGCCTGATGAAGTGCAAATTTACAACATTAATAAGTGAATCCCAAAAGTCGTGGATCGTTGATCGTAGATCGTTGATCGTTGATCGTGGATCGTGGACCGTGGATCGTATGTCGTAGAATAAACCGATAAACGATACACGATCAACGATTAACGATGTGAAACATAACTCTCCACCGGCAACCGGTTCGAAATCGACCGGGCCAGGGTCATCTCATCGGCATACTCCAGCTCCCCGCCAAAGGAGATGCCCCTTGCGATGGTTGTTATTTTTACGGGGATGGAAGCCAGCT